>JBFIQU010000038.1:0-12504 GCA_041609395.1 Acidimicrobiia bacterium
CCGGGCGCGGCCATGTCGACCATGAACGCGGTGAGACCCTGGTGCTTGGGCAGGTCGCGGTCGTGGCGTGCGATGCACAGACCCCAGTCGGAACGGTGGGCGAACGTGGTCCACACCTTCTGACCGTTCAGCACCCACTCGTCTCCATCGCGCTCGGCACGGGTCATGAGGCCGGCCAGGTCGGATCCCGCCGCCGGCTCGGAAAAGAGCTGGCACCACACCTCATCACCGCGCAACAGTGCTGGAAGGAGCTGCAGTTTCTGGTCCTCGGAACCCAGGCTCATGACCGCGGGCCCGCACCATCCGAGACCGACCACGAGCGCGTCTTTCGGAACGTCGTAATGGGCTTCCTCTTGGGAGAAGATGATCTGTTCGATCACCGAGCCGCCGCGTCCCCCGTACGTGCGCGGCCACGAGATCCCCGCCCAACCGGCATCGAACTTCGTCGCCTGCCACTTCTTGGCCTCGGCCAATCGCTGCTCCTCCTCTTCGGGAGTCCACTCGGCGACGATGGCCGACGGCGCAATCGCCGGCTCCGTGGTACGGGTGGCATTGGCGTCGAGCCAGGATCTGACCTCGGCGCGGAACGCAGCTTCTTCCGGAGAATCGAACGGCTGCATGTCCTCGAAGATAGCCGACAGGCGGAGTCAGCCCGACGGCACCGTCTGCGGCTCGAACTCGAGGATGTCGTACACCGTATTGCGCCGTGCCGGCCGCCTGCCCGCTGCCCTGATGGCGTCGATGAGCTCGCCGGGGGTGGCGAGCTGGCCGTGCGCAGCACCGGCGGCACGGGAGATGTTTTCGTCCATCAGCGTCCCCCCGAGATCGTTGCATCCTGCGTCCAGCAGCCGGGCTCCCCCGTCGAGACCGAGCTTCACCCACGAAGCCTGGATGTTCGGTATGAGGCCGTCGAATGCCAGCCGCGCCACGCTGTGCATGAGCACGACTTCGTCCCACGTCGGGCCAGGACGAGATCGACCTCGCAGATAGATGGGTGCCCCCATGTGCACAAAAGGCAGCGGCACGAACTCGGTGAAGCCACCGGTGCGGCGCTGGATGGTGCGCAGCACCTCGAAGTGGTTGGCCCACGAGCGTGGTCCGTCGATATGCCCGAACATGGCCGTCGCCGTCGAACGAAGCCCTAGTTCGTGGGCGGTGAGCATTACGGAAGCCCACTGGGCGGTGCGGATCTTGTCGGGACAGAGGAACCGCCGGACCGCATCGTCGAGGATCTCCGCCGCCGTACCGGGCAGCGTTCCCAATCCCGCTTCTTTGAGACGGACCAGGAACTCGCGCACGGGGATGCCGAGTGTCTCGGCACCCTGCCAGACCTCGAGCGGAGTGAAGCCGTGGCAATGCATCTCCGGCACGGTGTCCTTGATGGCCTGCAACACCGAAACGTAGAAGTCTCCGGTGAAGCTGGGATGGATACCACCTTGCAGGCAAACCTCGGTCGCGCCCCGGTCCCACGCTTCCTTGGCGCGGAAAGCGACCTCGTGCAGTTCGAGCAGATACGGCTCCCCCCGCAGATTGAGCGAACGGGGGCCCTTGCTGAACGCGCAGAAGCCGCACCGGAAATAGCACTGATTGGTGTAATTGATGTTCCGGTTCACGACGAACGTGACCACATCGCCGGCTGTGCGCCGGCGAACTTCATCGGCCACGGCGGCCACGACGTCGACATCCTTGCCTCGCGCCCGGAACAGGGTCTCGACCTCGTCGCGCGTCGGTGCCGTTCCGTCGAGGGCGCGCTCCAGGATGCCGCCCACCGCCGGCGTCGCCTCACGTGCCGCGGTAGGTCCCGGCGCCGTCCACCAGGCCGGGTCGGTCCACAACGCCGAGAGCCGGCGCGGGGGTACGGGTGGCTCGAGGTCTTTTCCCGGCGCCCATTCGTGGCGCGGCCGGACGACCCCGGAACCGTCGACCAGATCGAGATACGCCTTGAATGCGTCGGCATCGAGGTGCTCCCGCGCCTCGCCGATGTCGATGCCGGGTGGAAATGCAGTTCGCTCGACGAGTTCGTGATCTTCCAGGGCATTCCGCAAGTCGCCGAGCGAGTCGGTGCTCCAATCGCGCAAGAGCAGGTCGCCGGCACCGGCACCGACTGCGGTCAGCGCATCCTCGACCGAATCGACGAACACGGAGACTCGCGCAGCGATCCCGGGAAGAGCGGCGAGCGACGCGGCGGCGCCGACCCTGCTGCGGCCGGTCCGGATGAACGCGGCTCCGGTCCGGGCGAGCGCATCCAGCGTGGCTTCGGTGCCGCCGCCATGGACCACCGTGATCCGCCAGCCCGGAACCCCGGCATCGACCAGCTCGATGGCGGCTTCGGGTGTTACCACCCATGCGGCCGGTTCCGCCCCCCCGGTTGCAGCCACCGGGAGCAGGCCGCCGGCCAGCGCTCGCGCCCTTCGTTCGGCCGTCAGACCTTCGATCTCGGCCACCGTCGCTCCTTCGCGGCGGCGAGTGGCGGCCCATATCTCATTCACCTCGGTGGCAGGACGCAACCGGCAATAGGTGATCATCGCACCCCTCCCGTGGCCGGGATTCGAGCGTAGCCGCCGGCGTCGACGGCGGCGGCGACCCTGCTGCGAAGACCCGGGTCGATCCATTCGTCGGAAAGGAACTCGGGATAGGCCGGGAGCCGGGGCCGGAGTTCGAACCCGGCCGCCCGGGTCCGGTTCTCCAACTCGTCGAGGTGGGGCCACAGCGCGTCCGGGTTCACCCAGTCGATGGTCAAGGGCGAAACGCCGCCCCAATCGTTGATCCCGGCGTCGAGATAGCGCTCGAAGGTGTCGGTCAGGTTGGGCGGCACCTGAACGTTCATCTCCGCACCGAGAATCCAGCGCGCCAGTGCCGCCACCCGCACCACGAAGCGTGTTCCCGGTTCCCGGTGGTCCCGCATCGGCGTGTCCCGTTTGGCGCGGAAGTTCTGGACGATGACTTCCTGGATATTGCCGTGTCTCGCCTGGAGGTCGGCGAGCGCGAACACGCTGTCGACGATCTCCCGGGTGGTCTCCCCGATGCCGATGAGGATCCCGGATGTGAATGCGGTCCGGTTGGCGGCTGCGGCTTCGATCGTCGCCACCCGTACCGCCGGATCCTTGTCGGGGCAGTCGTGGTGCGGCATCCCCGGCTCGAGGAGCCGCGGCGAGATGTTTTCGAGCATCAGGCCCATCGAGATGTTCGAGGGACGCAATGCCGCAACCTCCGCGTCGGTCATGACGCCCGGGTTGGCGTGAGGGAACAGGCCGGTCTCCCGGACGACCATCTCGGACATGGCAGCCACGTATTCGAGCGTCGTCTCGCACCCCTGCGCAGCCAGGAAATCCCGGGCCTGGGGCCAGCGGGCTTCGGGCCGGTCCCCCAACGTGAACAACGCCTCCGTACAGCCGTGCCCGTCGCCGGCGGCCGCGATGGCGAGGACATCATCAGGCGTCAGGTACTGACCGCCGGCGCCCGGAGGCTTGGCGAATGTGCAGTAGGCGCAACGATCGCGGCATAGGGTGGTCAACGGGATAAACACCTTGCGGCTGTACGTCACCACCCTTCCCTTGCACTCGTCACGGAGCCGGGCGGCCTCCGCCAGCAGCGGGCCGTCGTCCGTCAGACCGTCGAGGTATCGGACGGCCAGATCAGGGTCGGGCGCCGGATGCGTCATCCGCGGGACGCTATCACGCCGCCGTCCGTAGTCACGTCGTGAGATCGGACCCGGACGACGGGTCTGCATCGGAGGCGACGGCGTCGGGGAGGTCATCCTCGACCCGCCACAGCGGACGGTGGCGGCGGGCCGCACCCGTGACGAGGACGGCCACGAGACCGAACACCACGATGATGAAGGCAGCGCCGCGCCCCGGGCCGGTACCGATCAGTTCGCCGACGGAACCGGCAAGGGCCCCATCCGCTTCGAACCATGGCTGCACGAACGTGACCAGGCCCCCTGCTGTGAAGAACGCCAGCGGAGACGCAGCTCCCGAAAGCAACCTTCGCACCGAAAACACCCGACCCTGGACGTCGGGATCCACCTTCGACTGCCAGATCGCCTGTGAACTCCCGGACGCCACCGGGACCGAGACCATCACGATGAAGAGGCCGGCCACGATCAGCGGCAGCGATGGCCGAAGGCCGACGATGCTCATGCCGAGACCGGTCGTCGCAATCGACAGCAACAAGGCCGGCATCTTGCGCTCGCCGCCGCCCCAGACGGTCATGAGGATCCCTCCGGCGATACCGCCGAAACCGGCGATGGAGATCGCGGTCCCGAGCGCAGCCTCGGAGGCGAACCCGAGCACCACCGGAAAGAGCAGCACCCATGTGAAGCTGAATGCAACGTTGACCAGCGAGAAGTAGATCAGCAGCGCCAGCAGTCCGCGACGCCGGTGCACATACCTCAGTCCGTACGCGGCCTCACTGAGGAACCGGCCGGATCCCTCGCGACCGGCTTGGGATCGCACCGGTCTCGGAAATCGGACGACGCTGAGCGTCAGCAGTGCCACTACGAATGTGGCGATGTCGACGGCGAGCACCCATTCCAGACCGGCCGCCGCGAGCAGGAACCCGCCGGCAGCAGGCGACACGATGGTTCCCGCGGCATCGGCGAGCTGGACGAGCCCTGCCGCTCTTCCGTAATCCTCCGACGGCACGAGCAGCGTGGTAGCTGCCGAGTAGGCAGGCCACTGCAACGACTGGAAGATCCCGGTGATCGCCAGGATCGGATAGAGATGCCAGATTTCCAGGGAATCACCGGCCACCAACACGGCGATGGCCAGCGTCCCCGCTGCCGCCCCGGTGTCGCTTACGAGCATCGCCAGTCGCCGGTCCCATCGATCGACGAGCGCACCGGCAAACGGCACCATCATCAGCTGAGGAACCGCCGACGCCGCCAGGATGAAACCGAGCTGTGCGGCTGAGCCGGTCTCGAGGAAGACCCACGCTGCCAGGCCGAAGGACGTCAGGCCTGTACCCACGAGCGAAACGAACTGGCCGAACCAAACGGTGAAGAAGACGGGGGCCGTGCGCGGACTGAATGCCACGGGTCGGACGCTACCGGCTGCGAGGCGCCGGGCCGCCGGCTCCTGGTCGTAACCTGCAGACGTGCATCGAGCAGTCGCTCTCGTGGTTCTGCTGGCGGCGTGCACGGGTTCGGCCGCACCCGGCACCACCGTACCGCCGTCGACGGTGGGGCCGACCATGACCGTCACCCAACCCCCGGCCGTACCGCCGTGCCTCGACGGAGAGCGTGCGTTCACCGATGACGGGCTGGTTGGAGTCGTCGGAGAGGCCACCGGCGATGCCGTGATCCTGACCGCGGTCAGCTGGACGTCGTTCCCCGACTGCGAAAGCATCGTGGTGGACTTCGCCACCGATCAGGCGGCTCCGGCTGTGGCACTCGGCCCCACCCAGATTCGGCTGCTACCGGGACCGAACATCGTCCGCATCGAACTCCCCGACTCGGTGGTCGACACCGCACTGGCCGACGTCCTGTTCGAAGGCACGATCGTGAGTCGGGCCTACGTCGTTTCCGGCGCGGGAGGGCTGTTCCTCGACATCCATCTGGCGGCGCCGGCATCGGCTCGCGCGTTTGCCCTGTCCTCTCCCGGCCGGCTCATCATCGACGTGCGCCAGCGTCCGGCCGAGGATCCCGGCGCACCGACGCTCGGTCGCGATGTGGTTGTGCTCGACCCGTGGGAGCCGGAAACCGGATACCCCATCACGATTGCCGGCTATCTCCGCAAGGACGCCGTCGCCCGGCTCGAGAACGGGGACGACGTCATCGAGCAGGTCACCGTGGAAGCTCCGGGTTACCCCTGGACCGAGTTCTCGCTCCGCTTCGCCGAGGGCCCGCTCGGCGTCGTTCGGGTCAAGCTCGAAACGGCGGATGAGATCCTCGAGGTACCGCTGGTGGCCCGTTGATCAGTCCTCGAACAAGCCGAGGGGCGGCGTGATGACGATGAACCCGCCCGACGGATGGACCTCGCCGACGAATTCGACGACGAACGGCACCTCGACTCTCCGGCCGTCGTCGGTCAGCACCGCCAGCCGATCTTGATGGTCGGCGAGAACGACCGATTCGACAACACCGAGCCGGTTGCCGTCCGGGCCCAGCGCAACGAGGCCCTGGAGATCGTCCGGCCAGTATTCGTCGTCACCCAGCTCGCGCCGCTCATCGAGCGCGATCGTGAGCTCGGCGCCTCGCAACTGTTCAGCGCTGTTCCTGTCGTCGACATCGACCAGCTTCAACAGGAGACGGCCCTGGTGCGTCCTCGTCCGCTGGATCTGAACGACTCGCGGCGGGTCTTGGTCGGTGAGGAACCTTGCCCCCTCACGAAAACGATTCGGATTGTCGGTGAAGGGCTCGACGGTCACCTCACCACCGGTGCCGTGTGGCTTGCCGATGCGACCAACGGCGAGACGGTCGTCAGTCGAGGAACTCAACCTGAGAACGGAGTCCTTCTTCCTCCGCGGCGGCCTCGGCGACGGTGCGGATCGCCTTGGCTACCCGGCCCCGCCGTCCGATCACCCGCCCCATGTCGGATTTCGCAGTGCGGACTTCGGCGACGACCTCGTCCGGCCCTTCCTCGACCAGAGTGACCTCGACCTTGGACGCATCCTCAACGATTTCCTTGACCACGTAGTTCACCACGCGATCGACGATCTCGCCCTTGCTCATGACGTCTCCTCGTCCTCGTCGGCAGGCACTTCTTCGGCCATCGTGACGGTGTCTTCTACCTCGGCAACCGGCTCCGGTGCGACATCGACATCGGTGTCCACGCCTGCCTCTGCTGCAGGAGTCGGTTCATCATCCGTCGGAGCATCTCCACCCACCACATGGATCTCCTGTGGCATCTCCGCGGGGGCGGGCGCTGCCGGCTTCGCCGGAGGCGTATCCACGGTGTGGATGTCGCCGGACGCGATCTTGAAGCGGGACCAAGCGCCGGATATCTCGAGCAGTTTGCGGACCTGCGCGCTCGGCTGTGCTCCCTTCTGCAGCCAGTCCACGGCCCGATCGTTGTCTATTTCGACGACCGACGGTTCTTGCCGCGGGTCGTACCGCCCGATGAGTTCGATGAAACGGCCGTCGCGCGGCGACCGCGAATCCGCCACGACCACCCGGTAGGTCGGCTGTTTCTTCTTCCCCATCCGCATGAGGCGGATCTTCACCGCCATGTGTTCACCTCTTCTTCCGCTTCGTCTTCGCTCGCTTCTTGACCGGCCGGCTCCCCATACCCGGGATGCCGGGAATTCCGCCTTCGGTGATGCTTCGCATCATCGACTGCGCGTCCTTGAAGCGCTTCAGTAGTTCGTTGACGTCCTGGGGACGGGTCCCGGATCCGGCGGCAATCCGACGCTTACGGCTGCCGTCGATGATCTTGGGGTTCTGACGCTCACCCGGAGTCATAGACCGGATGATGGCTTCGACCCGTCCCAGGTCCTTTTCCGAGATCTCCGCATCGCGAAGCGCGGAAAAGCCGCCCGGGAGCATACCAAGCAAATTGCCGATCGGCCCCAGCTTGCGGAGTTGCTGGAACTGATCGAGGAAATCCTCCAGGGTGAACTGCGCCCGCAGCAGCTTGTCCGCCGCCGCCTGCGCCTGCTCCTCGTCCCATGTCGCTTCCGCTTTTTCGATGAGGGTCATCACGTCGCCCATCCCGAGAATGCGGGATGCCATCCGGTCGGGATGGAAGATCTCGAACTGGTCGAGACCCTCACCCAAACCGACGAATTTTATGGGACGGCCGGTGACCTCCCGGGCGGATATCGCCGCACCGCCCCGGGCGTCACCATCGAGTTTCGTCATGACGATTCCGGTGAGATCGGTGCGCTCCAGGAAGCCGGTGGCCACGTTGACGGCATCCTGACCGGTCATGGCATCGACCACGAGCAACACTTCGTCCGGGTCGGCCGCCTTCCGCACGTCGGCGAGTTCACCCATGAGGGCCTCGTCGATCTGCAGACGGCCCGCGGTATCGACGATCACAACGTCGTGCGCCCCTTTCGCCTGCTTGAGAGCGGCCTTCACGACCCGCGTCGGTTTCGATGTCCGATCTGCGTAGACCGGAACACCGATGCGGGCGCCGAGCGTCTCGAGCTGATCCACGGCGGCCGGACGTTGCAAGTCCGCGGCGACGAGCAGGGGATTGCGGCCTTGCTTCTTGAGGTGTTTCGCCAGCTTCGCCGCCGACGTCGTCTTCCCCGAGCCTTGCAGGCCGACGACGAGAACCGTGAGGGGAGGGGATGCGGGCCGAGCCAGAGGGGCCGCTTCTCTTCCCAGCGTCGCGATGAGTTCCTCGTGCACGATCTTGATGACCTGCTGTGCGGGAGTGAGGCTTTCGGCGACCTCCTCACCGACGGCGCGTTCTTTGATCCGGGCGAGGAGGTTCTTGGCGACGCCGACGTTCACGTCCGCCTCCAGCAACGCGAGCCGCACCTCGCGCAACGTCGCGTCGACGTCGGCCTCGGCGAGGCGACCGCGGCTGCGGAGCTTCGTGAAGATCCCGTCGAGACGGTTGGTGAGCGTGTCGAACATCGGCCAAACAGTGTATCTGCCGGCCGCAGCCGGCAAGCCGGTCGGCGCAGATTGGTATCTTGACACCACCGACCTCATGGAGAGCCGTTGAATCTGACCGTCATCGACCACCCCCTCACCCGTCACTATCTCTCGGTCTTGCGTGACGAGCGCACGCAGCCGGAGCAATTCCGATCCGCCACCCGGCGTCTCACCTACACGCTCCTCCTCGAAGCGACGGAACGGGTTCCGCTCTCCGAGTTCTCGCTCACGACACCGCTGGAGACGACGAAGGGTTACCGCGTCGACGACATCGTCGCCGTAGCCGTTCTTCGCGCCGGGCTCGGGATGCTCGATGCCGTCACCGATCTCATTCCGCACGTGAAGGTGGGCTTCGCGGGAGTACAACGGGACGAAGCAACCGCTCAGCCCCAGGAGTACTACGACAAGTTGCCCCACCTCGCCGGTGGGCACGTCCTCGTCCTCGAGCCAATGCTGGCGACTGGTGGATCACTGTCCTGGGCCGTGGAGAAGGTCAAGAAGTCCGGAGCCACGAACATCACCGCTCTCTGCGTCGTCTGCGCTCCCGCAGGAGTGAAACGCATGTACGAAGACCACCCCGACGTCCGCATCGTCGCGGCTGCGCTCGACCGCGACCTCAACGAGCAGTACTACATCAGGCCCGGGCTCGGCGACATGGGAGACCGGCTGTTCGGAACGCTGTGAGCTCCGCAGGCGAGTTCGAGTCGTCGGTACGAGAGGTGTTGATGCGGCTCCAACCGGGTGACGTCGTCACCTACGGTGAGGTCGCCGCCGAGGCCGGCCATCCGGGAGCGGCCCGGGCGGTGGGCAACCTGTTGCGAACCGGCGATGGTTTGCCGTGGTGGCGGGTGGTGACGGTTTCGGGCCGCCTCGTCCCCGGGGCTGAAGAACGCCAGGCCCGGCTCCTTCGAGCCGAGGGAGTGCGGGTGAACCACGGACGGGTGCACCGGACGCACCGTGTGCCAAACTGACGCGATGGCCACACCAGTCACCCAACACCAGCGTGCCGAATTCCTTGCGTCCTACCCGGGGTGGGTGATCGCAGGCGAGACGGCGCGCCGCACGTTCGAGTTCGAGGACTTCCCCGGAGCGATAGCGTTCGTCAACAAGGTCGCCGAGGCAGCAGAACGCGCCGATCATCATCCCGACATCGACATCCGGTGGAACAAGGTCACCCTGACGCTCACCACCCATTCTGCCGGCGTGCTCACGTCAAAGGACACCGATCTCGCGGCCGAGATCTCCAGCTACGCAGACTGACTCACCCTTCGGGCGTGCAGGCTACGACCTCGATGAACACCGGCTTCTCGGAGACTCCGACGTTGCCGAATACGTCGACTCCCACGACGGACACGGTGACGGTGGCGGTGTCCGCGCCGCCGAGATCTTCGATGGGAATCGGCCCGAGCGTTCCTTTCCAGGTCTCTCCGGCGTCTGACATCTCGGCCGACCCTTCTCCCGACGACCCAATTCGCCACACGAGGACCGCCCAGTCGACCTCGGTGTCGTCGGTGATCACCGCCGACACCACCGCCGTTCGCGGCTGATCCTCACACCCCACCTGGGCGGGCAGCGCATTCACTGCTCCGCCGACCGAGACGATGATCGTCGGCGTGACCTCGACATCGGTGACGTCCGGTCCCGTGACGTCCTCCGGCATGGTGGTGGTCGTCGTGGTGGTCGTCGTGGTCGTAGTGGTGGTCGTGGTTGTCGGAGGTGTGGTCGTCGTCGTTGGCGGCATCGAAGTCGTGGTCGTCGTCGAGGTCGTGGTCGTCGCCGGAGGAGGCGACGTCGAAGGCGGGGTTGTCGTGGTCGGTGGCGAGGTGGTCGTCGTAGTCGTTGCCGCCGCAGCCGTCGTGGGCGGCGTCGAGGTCGTAGTGGACGGGGTCGTGGAGGTCGAGGTCGTGGTCGGTGAGGAGGTGGTGGTCGGCGTCGAGGTCGTGGTGGCGGACGGCTCGGAAGGAGGTGCCGTCTCGGGGGGCGAGGTCGAAGGCGGCGCGGTGAGTCCGGCACCGAGGACAGTCGCGTCCGGCGCTGTCGCATCGTTCGACTGGGCAAGGAAGAAGGCCCCACCGACGACTGCCGCCAGGACCGCGGCAGCGACGAGGGCGACCCAGGTTGGAACTGCCGATAGGGCTGATCCACCCCCACTCCCGGGAGCCGACGCTCCGCCGCCCGCAGCACCGCCACTCCCGCCGGCACCGGCAGCAGCGCCGACGGCGACGGCTCCGGCTGCGACCGCGTCCCAGTGGGCGGCGACCCGATCCCAGATCATCGCCTGCAGCCCGATAGGGGTGGGCACAGCGGCGAACGTCGCGAAGATCGCCGTCGGGAGCAGCACGGCACGCTTCTTCGTCTCGCACACATCACACTCGGCGACGTGCTGATCGATCAGCTTGCTGATCTCCTTGGTGACCGGCGGGATCTCGAGGTCGGCGATGAGGGCGGCCAGATCCTCACAATCCTTGCTTCCCTGCCTGGCCAGCATGTACGTACCAATCGACTCCCCGACCTTCTTCTTCATGCGCGACACCATCGTGTACGCGTTCCCCTTGGAGACGCCGAGCACTTCGGCGATCTCGGCGCTCTCGAGGCCCTGGCGGACGTGGAGGTCCATGACCGTGTACGAGCGGGGATCCAGCGACGCCGCCATCTGCCAGACGAGCGAAGCAGTTTCCTGGACCTCGGCGGCGAGTTCGGGATCGCCCATCCGATCCTCGTCGACGATGGCCAGCAACGGATCGAGACCTTCGTCGAGTTCGTCCTGCGCCGGCGCCGACACCTGCCGTTTGCGGCGTTCGATGCGGTTGAGCCCCTGCCGGTAGGCGATCGAGAAGACCCAGCTCTTGAAGCGATCGGGGTTCTCCAGCTGATCGAGACGCTCGAGGGCCCGCATGAAGGTGTCCTGAGCGATGTCGGCGGCTTCGTGCCTGTTCCGCAGAAGCCGTGTGAGGAAGTCGAAGACCGCCGGAAAATAGCGGTCATAGAGCGCGCCGAACGCATCCTTGTCGCCGCCACGCGCCAGCGTGGCCAGTTCTCCGTCATGGGTGGGAAGATCGATCGCCACCGCTGCCCCGGTCCTAGCCTCTCCACAGAGTACTCGATACTGTCAAGATCGTGAACACCTAACGTGTTCATGCGACCACCTCACGCGCCAATCCGGCGCCGAAGAACCGGAGGCCCTTTCCTGGCCCCAGGCCTCCGGTCTCCAACGCCAGCCCCTACCGGGACGCTCCCCCTGGTTCAGCGCTCCTCTGAGATACACCGTGGGGGAGGAAAGGGGGATACCACGGTCCGAGGGAACGCCCCGGTCTGAGCTGTCATGGATGTGACCGGCGAGAACGGAGTTTCTTACAGTCGGCTGCCAGCTGTCAGCTGTCGGCTGTCGGCGAGTCGGTTTCGGACGGGTTGATGCAACGGCGACCGATTGGTAGCCAGTAGCCAGTAGCCCGCCATGGCCCGGACGCGCGATTGGGATCGCGACGTGCCGATCGCGGAGGGCCGAACGCGCAACGCGGCGTCGGAGTCGGAGTTGGAGTTGGAGTCGGGGTTGGAGTTGAAGTCGGCATTGGCGTGAAAACGGCGCGTATCCTCCCCCGCTATGTCCAACCACCTCCCCGACTACGTCCTGACCAACCGCGCGCACTGGGACAAATGGGCCCACTGGTGGGTCCAGCCCGGGGAGCGGGGCTGGCGATCGGAGCCGGCCTGGGGAATATGGCAGATCCCTGAGACGAAGCTGCGACTGCTCCCCGATGACATGGCCGGGATGGATGCCATCGAGCTCGGATGCGGTACCGGGTATGTGTCGGCGTGGATGGCACGTCGGGGCGCCACCTGCGTCGGCATCGACAATTCGGAACAGCAGCTCGCCACAGCCGCTCGGCTCGCCGCCGAGCATGGAGTCGAACTCGAACTCATCCACGGCAATGCCGAAGCAGTTCCCAGACCCGACG
>JBFIQU010000039.1:0-12460 GCA_041609395.1 Acidimicrobiia bacterium
CGCTGCCGCTGGTCATCCCCTCCTACGTCATTGCCCTGACGTTCATCTCGTCGTGGGGACCGGCCGGCCTCATCGCCGACGCCACCGGGATCGGGCTCCCGTCGGCACGCGGATTCTGGGGAGCGACCGCAGCCCTGACCCTCTCCACCTACCCCTTCGTGTTCCTCGTCACCGCGGCAGCCCTGCGCCGCCTCGATCCTGCTCTCGAGGAAGCCTCACGCGGGCTCGGCGCCTCGGCCTGGCGCGCATTCCGAACCGTGGTATTCCCCCAGCTACGGCCGTCGGTGACCGCAGGCGCCTTGCTCGTTGCGCTGTACACGCTGAGCGACTTCGGAGCCGTGTCGTTGATGCGCTTCGACGTGTTCACCCGCGTCGTCTACGCCCAGTACGCCGGACGCTTGGACCGCACCCCGGCGGCCGTGCTGGCGCTGGCGCTGGTCGTGCTGGCCCTCATCGTGCTGATCGGTGAGCAGCGCACCAGGGGACGAGCCGCCTATTTCACCCGGCGCCCCTCCCGGCGTCCTGAGACGGTTCGACTGGTGGGCCGGGTCCGCGTCGCCGCCGTTGCCTTCCTCGGCCTCCTCGTGGCGGCGGCACTCGCCGCGCCGGCCGCGGTGCTGGGCGCCTGGCTCGTGCGAGGCGTGTCCCGCGGCCGGGACCTCGACCTGGCATGGTCGGCAGCCGGCGGATCGCTGGCCGCCGCCGGACTCGCCGCGCTCGTGGCGGCCGCCGCGGCCATTCCGATCGGCGTTCTCGTGACCCGCTACCGGTCTCCGGGGACGGTGTGGCTGGAGCGATCCATCTATGCCGTCTATGCACTCCCCCACATCACGGTTGCACTGGCCGTCGTGTTCTTCGCCTCGAATTATCTGGGTGGTCTGTACCAGTCGCTGACGCTGCTCGTCATCGTCTACGCCGCTTTGTTCCTCGCTCAGGCATTGGGTTCGACGCGTGCCGGATTGCTGCGGATCAACCCCCACCTCGAGGACGCGGCACGCGGCCTGGGACGCGGGCCGTTGCACACGTTGCTCACCGTGACGTTGCCTCTCATGTGGCGCAGCGTCGCCGCCGGCGCGGCCCTCGTGTTTCTGACCGCCATGAAGGAACTCCCGGCGATGCTGCTGTTGCGCCCCACGGGGTTCGATGCCCTGTCGGTCGAGATCTGGGCGGCCGCCGACGACCTGCTCTATGCAAGAGCGGCGGCACCGGCTCTACTCTTGGTGGCGGTGTCCGCCCTCCCCATGTATCTCCTCGCCACGAGAAGCGACCATGCCTGAGCCCGCCATCCGTTGCACCGACCTGGTCAAGCGGTTCGGCGATGCCGTGGCGCTCGACGATTTCAGCCTCGAAGTGCCGCCGGGAACGATCCTCGGGCTCCTCGGGCCCTCGGGATGCGGTAAGACGACGGCCCTCCGTGTCGTAGCCGGGTTCGAGATCCCGGACCACGGGTCGGTATCCCTCGGCGGTAGGACCATGGTCGGAGACGGGGTATGGATCCCTCCCGAGCACCGCAACGTCGGCATGGTGTTTCAGGACTACGCCTTGTTCCCCCACCTCGACGTCGCCGCCAACGTCGGCTACGGGCTCGCCGCCGCCGCCCGCCGTTCCCGGATCCCGGAGGTCCTCGACCTGGTTGGTCTCGCCGGCCTCGAGGACCGGATGCCCCATGAGCTCTCCGGCGGTGAGCAGCAGCGGGTGGCGCTGGCCCGGGCCCTGGCCCCCCGGCCCAGCGTGATCTTGCTCGATGAGCCGTTCTCCAACCTCGACACCCCGCAGCGAGACCGGGTCCGGCGTGAAGTGCGCACGATCCTGGTTGAAGCCCGGACGACGGCCGTGTTCGTGACCCACGACCAGGAGGAAGCGCTGTCGATGAGCGACGTCGTCGCCGTCATGCGCGACGGCCGCGTGCTGCAGACCGCTCCACCGCACGAGGTGTATCACCAACCCATCGACTGCTGGGTAGCTCGCTTCCTCGGCGAGGGTGAATTGATTCCGGGCACGGCACACGGCACCTCGGTCGAGACGTCACTGGGCATCTTGCCCCTCACCCGGACCTCGGACGGCGAAGTCGAGGTCTTGATACGTCCCGAAGCCGTCTCACTCAGCAAGGACCGGGAGGGACGCGCGCTCGTAGTGGAGCGGGAGTTCTACGGACACGACCAGTTGATCACCTTGCAACTCGACGACGGGCGCAGGCTTCTGTCGCGCCACGGCGCCACCCCCGTCTTCATGCCGGGGGAGCGAGTCGACGTCACCGTGGCCGAAGTCGTTGCCTTCCCGGCCCACGACCACGGCTGACGATCAGAGCGGAAGTTCCGGCTGGATCCCGGAGTCGGGAGGCAGTAGCGCGCTGCCGAACATGCTTCGGTCCCACGGCGCCTCGCTTCGCATCGCCGCAGCACCGAGCATCCAGCCGCCGGTTCCCCAGGCGACGGCCGCGAGAAACGGGACGGCGGCGAGTCCCAGCCAGACGACCTCCGGCCACACGTCGATGCCGGCCAGCATCCCGGCCACCGTCAACAAGCCGCCCCCGGTCGGCATGAGCCAGAGGAGCAGGCCCCACACCAGCGCCCCGAGGGCAAAGCCACCAAGCAGCCCGCCGCGGCCGCGAGCGAGGCGCCGGCCTGCGGCGGCGAGGGCCGGCAGCGGCCCGAGGACGAACGCCAGCAGCCATACAACGGTGAGCAGCACCGCCGGCACCGCGCCGACCAGCGTGACGGTGAGCCCCAGCACCAGCAGTGGAACCGCCATGAGGGCTGCGGCCCCGTAGCCGAGGGTACGTCCGGGTTCGGACTCGATCGCGGCCACCGCCCGCCCCGACGTCCCGCGAAACAGCCACAGCAATCCGAGTCCCAGAACCACGAACCCGGCCAGCACGACGACGGCGGCGACCCGACGCACCACGCGCACCGCCAGCACCGACCGCGACGACCGGCGAATCACGGTGCCGGCCACCACCGCACCCGGCTCGGCGTCCACGTCGTTGTCCGACCGGAGGACGATGTCGTCGCCGATCCGGGCACTGCCCGCGAGCGCAACGCGCCGCACCTGCACGTCGAGACTGCGCGCCACCTCCCCTCGCACGTCGATGTCGAGGATCTGACCGATGACGTCGCGACCGACGAACCCGTCGACATCGAGTTCGAGTCCCGTCATCAGCAGATCGCGACCGACGCGTCCCTGCACGCGGGTCGATATCGAAGCAACCGCGAGATCGTCACCGATCGATCCCGTGACGATCACCCGCGGCGCCAGGATGCGAGCGGAGCCCGTGACCACCCCGTCGATCCGTACGGTTCCGCGCGACGCCACCATGAGATCGCCTTCGATGCGGCCGCCGACGAACACCCGGCCCGCCGCCAGAGTGAGATCGCCGCGAACGGTCCCCTCGATGGCGGCTATGTCGGCCACGGCGTACCAGTCTTCGGCCTGGACACCGTCGTCGGGAAGAATCAGCCGGTTGGCTTCGGTGACGCTGGGCAGAGGGTGCGGCAGCGGCACGAGCAGCGAGACCAGGACCACGCTCCCCGCAAAGAGGAACAGGCGCCTGGGGTCAGAGCGTCGAAGCCAGCGCATCGCTCAGGGCGTTGAGCAGAGGCCAGGGAATCACCCCGAGCACGATGGTGACGGCCACCGTGAACCACAGCGCAACACCCGCTTCCGGGCGGGGGCGAGGAGCGGCCGTAGCTGCACCCGGCGCAACGGCGGAGACGGGCGACATGTACATCACGACGACGATCCGGAGATAGAAGAACAGAGCGACCACCGAAGCGACGACACCCACCACGACGAGCCAGAGGTACCCGGCATCGATGGCCGCCTGGAACACACCGACCTTCCCGACAAACCCTGTGGTGAGGGGAATGCCCCCCATCCCGAGCATCATCACCATGAGGATGCTCGCCAGGCCGGCGTTGCGGCCGGCGAGTCCGGCGTAGTCGTCCATGTTCGAACGGCTCCCACCCGCACCGGAGACGACCGCAGTGACCGCGAACGCAGCGACCACCTGGACGGCGTACGTCGCCAGGTAGAACCACATGGCATCGAGGCCGTCTCTGCCGGCGACGAGCGCCGTCAGCATGAACCCGGCATGCGCCACCGATGAGTACGCCAGCATCCGTTTGACGTCCTCCTGCACGAGGGCGAGGAACGTCCCGACGACGATCGACGCCGCCGCCAGCACGGCTACCGCCGGCGCCCAGTCCACCGAGTACCCGTCGACGGCACCGGCGAGAACTCGTCCCAGAGCGGCGAAGCCGCCGATCTTGGCGGCCGCGGCCATGAAGCCGACGGCACCACTCGGCGCGCCCTGGTACACATCCGGTGCCCACATGTGAAACGGCGCCGCCGACACCTTGAACCCGAGCCCGACGATCATGAGTCCGATCGAGGCCAGCAGCAGCCCGGGCCGGGTCAGGATGCTGGTCCGCAGCAGGTTGTCGGCCTCCAGGACGTCGAGGGTCCCGGTTGCCGCATAGAAGAGGGCCACCCCGTAGAGGAACACCGCCGAGGCGAAGGCTCCCAGCAGGAAGTACTTGAGGGCGGCTTCGTCCGACTCGATCTGGTCTCTCGTGAAGCCGGCCATCACGTACAGGGCAATGGAGGCGACCTCCAAAGCCAGGAACAGGAACACCAGGTTGGCGGCGGCGGCCATCAGCTGAACACCCGCCGCCGACAACAGCAGCAGCGCGACGAACTCGGCGCCACGCCGTTCCAGCGTTGTCACGAGATCCCAGGCCGCGGCCAGGCCGACTGCGGCGACGATGGGGATCAGGATCGAGGCGAACGCCGCAAAACCGTCGACGGTCACCATCCGGGCGAAATGAAGCCGAACCGACTCCATCGCCCAATCCCATTGGACCAGACCCGACACGAAGCTGAGTACCAACGCCGCCGCGGCCGTGAGTGCCCACAGGTCGCGGCGGTCCGGAAGCGTCAGGTCGATCACGAGAACGGCGAGCGCGCCGACGGTCAGCATCACCAGCGGCGCCACGGCGATGAAGTGCATCTGATCCATCAGGGCCCCTCCGCCAGGTCGGCGACCGAGCCGAAATCCGGCACGTCGTAGTCGGTCGTGGCTTCGATGCGCTCCATCAGCCGCTCGACGGCCGGCTCGATGCGGTCGAGCGCGGGCTTCGGATACACCCCGAGGAAGACCATGCCGGCGACGAGCGGCACGAGGATGGCCTTCTCCCGCAGCGACAGATCGAGGAGCTTCTCGTTCTCCGGCTTGTCGACGGGTCCGGTGAAGATGCGCTCGTACGCCCACAGCAGGTAGACCGCAGCGAGCAGGACCCCGAAGGCGGCGACGATCGCCCACACCTCCAGCGAGAGGTAGCTACCCAGCAGGACGAGGAACTCGCCGACGAATCCGTTGAGGCCCGGCAGACCGATCGAGGCGAGCGCGGTGACCAGGAAGAACCCGGCGTAGATGGGCATCACCCGGGCCAGGCCGCCGTAGTCGGCGATCATGCGAGTGTGGCGGCGTTCGTAGATCATCCCCACGAGAAGGAACAAGGCGCCCGTCGTCAGGCCGTGGTTGACCATCTGGATCACCCCGCCCTGCAGACCCTGGGTGGTGATGGCGAAGATGCCGAGCACGACGAACCCGAGGTGGCTCACCGAGCTGTACGCGACGAGCTTCTTCAGATCGGGCTGCACGATGGCGACGAGGGCCCCGTAGATGATGCCGATCACGGCCAGCGTTGCCAGCAGCCACGTCAGCGCCACCGAAGCCTCGGGGAACAGGGCCAGATTGAAGCGAATGAATCCGTAGGTGCCGAGCTTGAGGAGAACGCCGGCGAGCAGCACCGATCCGGCGGTGGGTGCCTCGACGTGGGCATCGGGAAGCCACGTATGGAACGGGAAGAGCGGGACTTTGATCGCGAACGACAGGGCGAACCCGCCGAACAGCCAGAACTGGGCCGTCCGGCCGATCTCGACCCCGAGCAGCGCCGTGTAGTCGAAGGAGCCGCCGTCGAGACCGAGCCAGAGGATCCCGGCCAGCATGAGTGCCGATCCGAACGCGGTGTACAGGAAGAACTTGACGGCCGCGTAGACGCGGCGCTCCCCTCCCCAGATCCCGATGATGAAGTACATCGGGACCAGCATCGCCTCCCAGAATACGAAGAACAGCAGAAGATCCAGCGAGACGAACACCCCGAGCAGGCCGGTCTCGAGAAACAGCAGCGACGCCAGGAAGGCGCGTGTTCCGGAGGTGATGCTCGTCGACGCCGCAATGGCGAGGGGAAACAGCAACGCCGTGAGCGCAATCAGGAACAACGAGATTCCGTCGACCCCGACCCGGTAGCCCACATCCCAGTCGGTGAACCACAACACGTTCTCCGTGAACTGGAACCCCGCCACCTCCTTGTCGAACTCCCACACGATGTACCCCGCCGCCGCCAACGGAACGGCGCTGATGCCGAACGCCAGCGGAAACAAGACCTCGCGGCGCGTCTGCGGAACGATGAACAGAGCAAGGGCACCGAGTGCCGGCGCCAGGACGAGCGTGGAAACGATCGGGAAATCCATCACGCCCCGCCCCGGAACGCAAACCACACCAGAAGACCGATGGTGCCGGCCATCAGCACGGCCCCGTAGTTCCGTACGAACCCCGTCTGCATCGGACGCACCATGCGCCCGGCGAGCTGCATGAGTTTGCCCGTGGCGTTGACGGCACCGTCGATGAGACCCTGATCCACCGGCACGGCGAGCGCCTTCGCCATGGCCTTGCCGGGCAGCACGATCGTCGTCCCGTACACGTCGTCGATGTAGTAACCCCCGCCGAGCACCCGCCACATCGTGCCCTCTTCCACCGGGGTGCGGTCGCGGTAGCGCGCCACGCCGAAGAGGAGACCGGCTGCGGCGGCCGCTACAGAGATGGCCGCCAGAATCCACGGCGTGACCCCCGACGGGATATGGGTCTGGCTGATGCCTTCGAAGGCCGGTTCCAGGAAGTGCTCGAGACCAAGCCGGAACGGCGTGTTGACCAGTCCACCGACGGCCGCCAGCCCGGCCAGGGCCATCAGCGGGAACGTCATGACGGCCGGCGACTCGTGAGGATGAACCCCGTCGTCCCAACGCGACTCACCGAAGAAGGTGAGGTACATGAGGCGCGTCATGTAGAAGGCGGTCAGCAACGCGGTGAGGATGCCGACGCCCCATAGTGCGATCCACGGGCCGCCTCGCTCGAAGGTGACGGCCAGAATTTCGTCTTTCGACCAGAACCCCGACAGCGGTGGGATCCCGGCGATGGCGAGCCAGGCGATGGCCATCGTGACATACGTGACCGGCATCGACCTGGCGAGGCCTCCCATCTTGCGCATGTCCTGTTCCCCCGCCATACCGTGAATGACGGAACCGGCACCGAGGAAGAGGAGCGCCTTGAAGAACGCATGGGTCATGAGATGGAACACCCCGGCGACGTAGGCGGCGGCGCCCACCCCCATGAACATGTAGCCCAGCTGGCTGATCGTCGAATAGGCCAGGACCCGCTTGATGTCGTTCTGCCCGATCGCGATGGTGGCGGCGAACAGGGCGGTCACAGCCCCGACGACGGCAACCACGCCGGATCCGACCGGCGACAGCTGATAGAGGGCGGCGGTCCGGGCCACCATGTAGACGCCGGCGGTCACCATCGTCGCCGCATGGATGAGGGCCGACACCGGGGTCGGACCCTCCATGGCGTCCGGCAGCCAGACGTACAGCGGAAGCTGCGCCGACTTGCCGGCTGCTCCCACCAGCAGCAGCAACGTGACGGCGGTAGCCGCGCCCGTCGTCAGTACTCCGGCTGCCTCCTCGAACACCGTGCCGTAGCTGAGAGTGCCGAACAACCCGAAGATCACCATGAGCCCGACCAGGAAGCCGACGTCGCCGACTCGGTTCACAATGAACGCCTTCTTGCCGGCGGCGGCTGCGATCGGTTTCTCGAACCAGAAGCTGATCAGCAGATACGAGCAGAGCCCAACGAGTTCCCAGCCCACGAAGAGCAAGCCGAAGTTGGAACCGAGCACGAGGATCAGCATCGACGCGGCGAACAGGTTGAGGTAGGTGAAATACCTCCCGTAGCGGGGATCCCCGTGCATGTACGCAATCGAATAGAGGTGGATCAAGCTGCCGACCCCGGTGATGACGAGGGTCATGACGGCCGCGAGCGGGTCCCACAGGATCTCGGCGTCGACGCCGAGAGCCGGCAGCCACTCGAAGATCCGGGACGTCTCTGCGTGTCCTTCCCCCGTGAAGAAGTCGACGGCTGCGATCACCGCTACGAAGAAGGAGGTGCCGATGGCGCCGGTTGCGATCCAGCCCGCGCCCGGCTCGCCGATCCGTTTGCCGAAAAAGAGCAGGAACACGGCTCCCGCCAGCGGGAGAGCGATCGTGAGCCAGACGAGATCGGCCATCACGTCACCCCCGCAGCCCGGCCAGCTCGTCGACCGATGCCGTGGCGCGCCGCCGGAAGACGGCGACGATGATGGCGAGCCCGACAACGACCTCGGCTGCGGCCACGACCATCACGAACAGGACCGCTACCTGACCGGTCAGATCCTCGAGCTGCCGCCCGGCCGCTACGAACGTGAGGTTGACGGCGTTGAGCATCAGCTCGACCGACATGAACATGATCAGGGCGTTACGTCGCGTCATCATCCCGGCGGCGCCGATGGCGAACAGCACGGCGGCGAGGCCCATGTACCAGCCGGGTTCGACGGTCATGCGTCCTCCGCGAGCTCAGGAACGGGTTCGGCCGGCGCTTCGTCGGGCTGAGCCTCTAGCTCGTAGCCAGCAGCTGCCGGCACGTCCGCTGCTGCGTCGCGGCGGCGCGGCGCGAACTGCGCCAGGGCGATCGTGCCGGCGGCGGCGATGATCAGCAGGAGCGCCGTCACCTCGAAAGGAAGAAGCCAGCGATCGAAGAACTCTTCGGAGACGGCTTCGATCGTCCCGTTCACGGTCTGCTCGGGACCTTCGTCGGTCCACCACCCGATCCCCCCGGCGGCCAGGATGGCGACGGCGAGCGCCAGGCCGAGGATGACGGCCGACTGCCGCTGGAACGGCAGCGACTCGCTGCGATCCTCGGCCTTGTCGACCCCGATCAGCATGATCACGAACAGGAACAACGTCATCACGGCACCGGCGTAGACGATGACCTGAACCGCGGCGATCAGGTGGCCGAGGTTGAGCACGTAGAACACCGCCAGCGAGAACATCGTGAGCATGAGGCCCATCGCGGAATGCACCGGGTTTCGAGCCCATACCATCGTCAGGGCACCAGCGATCGCAGCGACCCCGAAGATCACGAAGAAGATCGTCTCGATCATTCCTCCTCACCGCCCCCGTCGTCCGGTTCCGCTCCGTCCGCCTCCGCAACACCCACGTCGGTTGCGGGCGCGACGTCGTCTGGAGACGGCGCCGACTGCCCGGCCTCGGCCGGACGCAGCCCGCCGGTGGCACTCGGAGTCCAGGCCACAACGCCCTCGTAGGCGGCACGGCCCGACGGGGCGGTCGCTCGCAGCCACCCGTCGCCGCGCTGCAGGTCGTCGGCGGTCCACAGCTCACTCGGCTCCTGCGGATGCTTCGGCGTGCCGTCCTCCTCGACGAGCAGCTCGGCCTTGGTGAAGATGGCGTCCTGGCGGTTGGTGACGGAGAACTCGAACAGATGCGTCATCGTGATCGCCTCGGTGGGGCACGCTTCGACGCACAGACCGCAGAAGATGCAGCGCAGCATGTTGATGTCGTAGACGAAGCCGAATCGCTCACCGGGGCTCACCGGATCGTCGGGCGGGTTGTCGGCACCGCGCACGTAGATGCACCGCGCCGGACATACCCCCGCGCACAGCTCGCATCCGATGCACTTCTCCATGCCGTCGGGGTACCGGTTGAGGATGTGGCGGCCGTGAAACCGCTGCGGCTTCTCCCGCTTGACCTTGGGGTACTCGGCCGTAACGGGCTTGCGGAACATCTGCTTGAAGGTCACCCCGAACCCGGCGATCGGCTTGAAGAGATCGTCGAAGAAGCCCATCAGATCGATCTCCTCCCAGCCACCAGTCTCCAGTCTCCAGTCTCCAGCCATAGGGGCCGCGGATCTCGAAGTGCACAGCTGGGAGCCGGGAGCTGGGAGCCGGGAGCTCTTACACCCATGGCAATCCGAACCTTCGCAGGGCCGTCGCCACCGTGGCGAACGCCAGCCAGATCAGCGTCGCCGGAATCAGGCGCTTCCAACCGAACTCCATCAGCTTGTCGTACCGCATTCTCGGCAACGTGGCGCGGATCCAGATGAACACGAACAGCAGCGCCCAGGTCTTGAGCAGGAACCAGAACACGGGGAAGATCCACGTGATCCAGGCCGGCAGAATGGAATCGAAGGTTGCCCCGTCCCAGCCGCCGAGGAAGAGCACGACGGCGATGGCCGAGACGTTGAACATGTTGACGTACTCCGCCAGGAAGAAGAGGGCGAACCGGATACTCGAATACTCGGTGTGATAGCCGCCGACGATCTCCTGCTCCGCCTCGACGAGATCGAACGGTGCCCGGTTGGTCTCGGCCACGACTGCGATGAAGAACAACACGAAGGACGGAGCGAGGGCGAACACGTGCCACCCGGGCAGGAGACCGAAATCACGGTTGATCTGCAGCGACACGAACTCCGCCAGCGACGTGGTCCCGGCGTACATGACCACCGGAATCAGAGCGAGGCCCATGGCCGCTTCGTACGAGATCGCTTGAGCGGTGGCCCGCACCCCGCCGAGCAGCGGGTACTTGGAGCCCGAAGCCCACCCGGCCAGCACGACCGCATAGACGGCGATCGACGACATGGCGAGGATGTACAGAATTCCGACGTTGAGATCGGTTCCCTGCAGCTGGATGACACGGTCGCCGAGCGTGAAGGGCCGGCCGATCGGTATGACGAGGAAGATGAGCAGGGCCGGGATCATGGCCATCACCGGAGCCGCGAGGTAGAGCCCGTACTCGACCTTGCGCGGGGTCACCTGCTCCTTGAAGAAGAGCTTCAGCCCGTCCGCCAGGGTCTGTAGAACTCCCGCAGGCCCGGCCCGGGTTGGTCCCAGACGGTTCTGCATCCGCGCCACGATCTTGCGTTCTGCCCAGACGAGCAGGATCGTGTTGCCCAGAAGGAGAGCGAAGGCGACGATGACTTTCAGCGCGGCTTCGATGAACGTGTCCATCAGCCCACCGTCTCCAGTGTCACGGCGAGCCCGTCGCCGAGCACCGATGTCCCGTCGACGTTGAGCGGTACGTAGACGGTCCCCGGCGCAAGCGTCGTGTCGATCCGGACCGGGACCACGACGTCGCCGTGGTCCGTCGTGACCCGGACGGTTCCCCCATCGGCCAGCCCCAGGCGGGTGGCGTCGTGTGGATGCACATAGGCACCGGGAGTCGGCACCAGCTTCGCCAGCGACGGCCCGAAGCGAACCATGACGCCGTCGTCGTAGAGGACCCGGCCGAGATGGAGCACGAGGTCGCGCGACACGGCCTGCAGACCTGCATCGACCGGGATGTGTTGGAGCGGCTGGGTGGCTTCCGGGAGGGGCACGACCACGCCGCTGCGGCCCTTCCCCCAGTCGAGCAGCTCCCAGGTGACTCCGGCGTATGCCGGCGCCACGTCCGCAATCTCCTTGGCCAGCACGGCAGCCGATCCCGCCCCCAGGGCTGCTCCCATCCGGGTGGCGAGGTCGTCGAGGACGGCCCATGCCGGTCTGCCCTGCCCGGGCGGGGACACCAGCCGGTTCACCTTCTGCACCCTCCCCTCGAGGTTGGTGACGGTGCCTTCCGTCTCGGCAAAGCCGGCGACCGGCAGCACGACGTCGGCCGTCGCCGTCGAGTCGGTGAGGAAGAGATCCATGGCCACGACGAACTCGGCGCGCTCGAGTGCCAATTCAGCGAGCGCCGGGTCGGCGCAGTCGTCGATTGGATCCACCCCGAGCATCAGCAGCGCCTTGATTTCCCCTGCCGCAGCCGCTTCCAAGATCTCGATCGCCCCTTTGCCGGGGCCGGCCGGCAGCGGGCCCCATGCGGCTTCGAGAGCCGTCCGCCCTTCTTCCGAGCGCGCCGAGACCCTGCCCGGAAGCAGAGTCGGCGCCAGACCCATGTCGAGCGCGCCGTAGATGTTGCCCCGGCGTACGACCGGCATGAGCGACGACCCTTCCAGTCCGCGCACGAACGCAGCGACGGCCTCCGGCAGCGCAGCGTCCTCGGCCAATCCGGGCCTCCCCACGATGGCGACGAGGGGACCGGTGTCGAGTTCGGCACGGATGGCGCCCAGTTCGCCCTCCCCCTTGGCGAGCCTCCGCAGGACGGCGGCGCCCTGTCCCGGGCGGTACACGATCTTGTGCGCCGCAACGTCGTCGAGGCCGGTGCGACGGGGGTGGACGACGATGAGCTTGGCGCCACGTTCCTGAGCGGCGTGCCGCACCCGCAGGTAGAGGACCGGCAGCTCCTCTTTCAGGTC
>JBFIQU010000040.1:0-12231 GCA_041609395.1 Acidimicrobiia bacterium
CGACCGTGAACCAGTCGCTCACTCCGATCTCGTGGCCGACCCGATCCTGAAACGCAGCTGCGTCCATACCATCCTCCTCGTCGTCCCCGGAGCTTAGGACGGGATGCCGACGTCCCCGCCGAGCCGCGCTTCGATGGCGTCGAGCCGCGCTTCGATGGCGTTCAGGCGGCCGGCAATCGACGATGGCGGAGCCTCATCCGACGTGGCGACGGGCCGATGGGGGGTGTCGTAGACGTCGTCCGCAGTGTCACCGAGCAGATGCCGCCACCGGCGCTCCTTTTCGCCGGGACGCCGCTCGAGCTGTGCCATGAGGGGCTCGTCGCGTTCCGCCGAACGCCGCAGCACCGCCAGGACGTCTCCGAGGTCGGGGAAGTCGACGTAGCGAGCCGTACGGGTGCGGACCTCCCCGACGGTCTGGTCGCCACGCAGGAGCAGGACCGCCAGCACGGCCGCCTGTTCACCGTCGATGGCCAGCACCTCGTCGGCGGCGTGCTTGATCTTCTCGGTGCGCTGGCCGGGGCGGTGAACGATCCGGCACAAGCCGAGGCCGCGCAGACCGTCGATACCCTCCTCCACCGTGGCCTCATCCCACGACACGACCGGATCCCGGTTCGAGGTCTGGTTGCAAGCAGTCACCAGGGCGTTGAGGGTGAGCGGGTAGTAGTCCGGCGTCGTCATGTCCTTTTCGATGAGACATCCCAGAATGCGCTGTTCTACGTCGTTGAGTTGCATGGGGGGATGCTACGACGCGGGTGCGGCGACGGGGTGGGAGGCTCCGCCGCCGCGACCCTCGATTGGGGAACGAGGCCCCACTGTTGATACGCACGGGGAGTCGGTCTTGTTCCCGGAATCAAGGGATCGGAGCAGCCGCCGTCCGCCGCCAGCTCTCCCAGTAGGCCTCGATCCTCGTCACGAAACGATGCGGCGACTCGAAGTACACGAGTTCGCCGAGCGTTCTGGCTTCGGCCTGCAGCTCGGCACGACGCTGCCGGATGAGACCAAGTAGGGCCGACCGCTCCCGGGCCGTCCCGGCGATCTCGGGCCGGCTGCGCACGATCGCAGCGAGCTCGGCGAGGTCGTGCTCGGCTCCGAGCAGCTCGGCAAGCGAAGCCGCCGCGCCGGCGTGCTCCTCGACCACTTCGGCCCAGACCGGACGGAGCACCTCGAGCTGGTAGCGGAGATACTTCACTCGCTTCCGCCACTCGTGGAACCGCTCCACCGTTGGATCGGCGAAGGCATCGCGCATCCGGCGCCTGCCGCGCCGATAGGTCTTGGCCAGCCCGGGCGCGAGGTCGGCGAACACCCCGCCGATCGGCCGATCCGGCACACCCGCCCGGGACGGCAACGGCGCGCCGCCCCGGGCGATTTCCGCCGCGATGAGCGCTTCGGGTGTGATGAACCCGACATGGTCCGCAAACTTGGCGAGCGATGCATAGCGACCGTCAACCGGCCATGCGGCCAGGCGGTCCCGCGCCGCAGCGAGTTCCACCGCAGTCGTCGCACGGAGCTCTCCGGAGTCGCCGGCGCGACCCATCGCGAAGCGGTGCCGCTCGGTCAGGTGGTGCCGGATTCCCCCGAAGACACCGTCGGCGAGCTGGCTGTCGAAATCTTCGAGGAGCTGCGCGAGCGTCTCCAGCATCACCGTCGTGTCGCGTAGCGGTGACAGCGGCCGGGCCGCGTCTCGGAAGACGGCGTTCTCCATCCGATAGATCTCCTCGCCGATGCTGCCGCGCAGGAGGCGGAGAACGCCCCGCACTCGCTTGCAGCTCTTGCGGATTTCGTGAACGGCGGTGTCCCAGTCGGCCTCGCCCTGTTCGAGGAGTGCAAGGCACCGATCGACCTGCTCGATCATGACCCGCCGCAACCCGGCAGGAGGATCCTCGGACCAGATGAGCTCGAACGTGGCGGGTGGCAGCGTGAACGGCCAGGACGATGCGGGATCGCCGGTGATCGTGAATTCGATCCAGCCGTCCGCCGCCATCGGCCCTTCGTTCGGAGGAGTGGTCACTCGATGCCTCGAACTCTAAACGGCACACTCCAGGGCGAACTCGAGAGAAACGTGGACGTCCGGAAGGCCATACTGATCCCATGAACATGATCGAACTGATCGAGCGGAAGCGGGACGGCAGAGCATTCTCCGCTGACGAGATCAGGTGGCTCATCGCTTCGTATACCGCCGACGCCGTGCCGGATTACCAGATGGCTGCCCTCCTCATGGCCATCTTCAACCGCGGCCTGACCCACGACGAACTCGCCGTCTGGACCGAAGCGATGCTGCGGTCCGGAGACATCCTCGACTTCTCCGAAATCCCTGCACCCAAGGTCGACAAACACTCGACAGGCGGAGTCGGCGACAAGGTGTCGATACCGCTGGCGCCCATGGTGGCTGCGTGCGGTGTTGCCGTTCCGATGATCAGCGGTCGCGGCCTCGACCACACCGGTGGCACCCTCGACAAGCTCGAATCGATTCCCGGTTTCCGCACCGCGCTGGACCCCGCCGAGTTTCGATCCGTGCTCCGCTCGCACGGGCTCGTTCTGGCCGGACAGTCGGAGACGCTGGCGCCTGCCGATCGCAGGCTGTATGCACTTCGTGATGCCACCGGAACGGTGCCGTCGATCCCGCTCATCGCATCATCGATCATGTCGAAGAAGCTGGCGGAAGGAATCGACGGACTGGTGCTCGACGTGAAGGTCGGTACAGGAGCATTCATGAAGGATGTTCCGGCGGCGCGACACCTCGCGCAGACGATGGTCGACATCGGCGCAGCCCACTCCACCCCGGTGGAGGCGCTGATGACGGCCATGGACCAGCCGCTCGGCCACGAGGTGGGCAATGCGAACGAGATCGCCGAGTCGATCGCAACCCTGCGCGGCGAGGGACCACCGGATCTCACCGAGATCGTGCTGGCTCTCGGATCACGGATGCTGCTGATCGCGGGACTCGCGGACGACGAGCCGACGGCTCGCACCCGCCTCGAAGGAGTCGTCGCTTCAGGTGCCGCCCTCGAACGGCTCGGCGCTGTGATCGAAGCCCAGGGAGGTGACCCCAACGTCGTGGATGACCCCGGGCTGCTGCCGGCTGCAGCACAGAGCTGGGACGTCGTTGCGCCCGTGGCCGGATACGTCCAGACCTGCGATGCGCTCGCCATCGGCCGTGCCGCCGTGCGCCTCGGAGCAGGACGGTCCCGAAAGGAGGACGACGTCGATCCTGCCGTCGGTGTGAGCCTTCTTGCCAAGGTTGGCGACCGGGTCGAATCCGGGCAACCGGTGGCGCGGGTCCGGTATAACGATGATGCGCGGTTGGCCGACGCCAGACCGCTGCTGGAAATGGCTTGGAAGGTCGGAGGCGAACCGCCAACACCGGCCCCCCTGATCCTGGGAGCAGTGTGATGTTGTACGAGCAGCTACAGGCCGCAGCCGATGCCATCGCGGAAGCCACTCGCCCTCGTCACGACGTGGCCGCGGTCCTCGGATCAGGTCTCTCGAGCTACGCGGCGGCCCTGCCCACGACGAAGGAGATTTCATACAGCGATATTCCCGGCTTCCCGATCACCCGGGTCGAGGGCCATGCCGGAAGCCTCTATTCGGCCGAAATCGCCAATGTCCCCGTCCTGCTCTTTGCCGGTCGAGTACACACGTACGAAGGGTGGGAGATGGCCGACGTGGTGTTCGGCGTACGTGCGGCCATCCTCGCCGGCTGCCGAACCGTCGTGTTGACCAATGCAGCCGGCGGCGTCAACCCGGATTACAAGCCAGGGGATCTCGTCCTCATCCGGGACCACATCAATCTGACCGGACGCAATCCGCTGGTCGGGCCGAACGACCCGCGCCTCGGCACCCGGTTCCCCGACATGTCGGCCGTCTACGACCCCACGCTGCGCGCTCGCGCCCAGGCGATCGCCGCCGACCTCGGAACGGAACTCAACGAGGGTGTCTACGCCTGGTTCATCGGCCCCTCGTACGAAACCCCGGCCGAGGTACAAATGGCGAGTCTCCTCGGGGCGGACCTCGTTGGAATGTCGACCGTTCCTGAAGCCATCGCCGCGAGGCACATGGGAGCCAGCGTCGTCGGCATCTCGTTGGTCACGAATCATGCCGCCGGAGTGGGCGACAAGCCGCTCTCCCACGACGAGGTCACCGAAACCGCGGCCCAGGCCCGGGAGCGCTTCAGCAACCTCCTCGACGTGCTGCTGCCCCGCGTCGCGTAGCGACGGAGAGCGCAGGCGGGCGGCCTATGATCGCCGCGTTTGCCAATTCGAGGAGTCGCATGAACATCGCGGTCTGCGTGAAGCAGATACCGGATCCGGCGACGCCGTATCAGCTCGATCCGGAGACCCACTGGATCGTACGTCCCGAGGACCAGGTGCTCGACGACACTGATCGCTACGGCGTCGAAATCGCCTTGCAGCTCGCCGCGGACGGGGATTCCACGGTCACGCTCATCAGCATGTCGCCGGCCGGCAACCTGCAGGGCATCCGTCAAGCCCTCGCCATGGGAGCCGACAAGGCCGTCATCGTCTCCGACGATGCGCTGCGCGGCGCCGATGCGCTGACCACTGCCCACGTCCTCGCCGCAGTCGCCCGCCGCGAAGGGGCCGACCTCGTCGTGGCCGGCACCGAGTCGACGGACGGCTACAGCGGGGTTGTTCCGCAGCAGGTCGCCGAGCTGCTCGGCGTCCCCGCGCTCACCTACGCTCGGAACGTCGAGCGGTCCGGTGATGGTCTGCGGATCGAGCAGCAGACGGCAACCGGCTACGACGTCGTCGAAGCCGGCCTCCCGGCACTCCTGACCGTCACGGCCGGGGTCGTCGAGCCGCGGTATCCGACGTTCAAAGGAATCATGGCGGCCAAGACGAAACCCATCGACCAGTTGACCATCTCCGACCTCGGCCTCGACGCCGCAGCTCTCGAGCGAGGCCAGGACATCGTCGAGGTTCGACCCGCCCCGGAGCGACAAGCGGGTGAGATCGTGGAAGACGAGGGCGACGCGCACCTGCGCATCGTTGCCGTGCTCGAACAAGCGAAGGTGATCTAGATGGCTGGGATTTGGGTCTTCATCGAAGGGTCACAGGACGGACCGTCGACGATCGGCCTCGAACTGCTCACGAAAGCCCGCGGCCTCGGCGACGACATCGCCGCGGTCTACCTCGGGTCGGGCGAAGCCGACGCCGCGACGATTCTCGGAGACCACGGGGCATCCCGCGTCTTCCACATGGCCCCGGGTGAGCAGCTTCCCGCGGCCGGAGCTGCTGCGGGACTCGCCGACCTCATCGCGGCCCACGATCCAGCCATCGTCATGTTCGGGATGTCCTACACCGATCGCGACGTCGCCGGCCGGCTGAGCGCGCGCCTCGGACGCTCCCTCCTGTCGAATGCCATTGATGTCTCGATCGACGACGACGGAGTTCACGTCATCAACGAGATCTTCGGGGGCACGACCCTCGTCGAGACCGTGACCGCAACACATCCGGCACTGGTCGTCTTCCGCCCCAAGTCGTTTACGGCCGAAGGCGGAGTGGGGACGACCCCGAGCGTCGAGACCGTTGCCCTGCCCGATGTGGGCCACGCAGGAGCGGCACGGGTGATCGAACGTCACGAGGAAGCCGCAACCGGACCCAAGCTCGAGGAGGCGGCTGTGATCGTCTCCGGGGGGCGGGGCATGGGCAACGCCGACAACTTCGCGCTGGTCGAGGAACTGGCCGGTCTGCTGGGCGGGGCCGCCGGGGCCACGAGGGCGATCGTCGATTCGGGTTGGGTGCCGTATTCACTCCAGGTCGGCCAGACGGGTAAGACCGTGAAACCCGACGTCTACATCGCCTGCGGGATCAGCGGTGCCATGCAGCACCTCGTAGGCATGAAGGACAGCGGAACCATCATCGCCATCAACAAAGACGCGGAAGCGCCGATCTTTGGAGTCGCCGATCTCGGCGTCGTCGGTGACGTCAACCAGGTGATGCCGAAGCTGATCGAAGCACTCAGAGCACGCTCGTAACCCGGGTGACCGGCACCTGGCTCCTCGTCTTCTGGGGGTCGGCCGATTGGCCCCGGGTCGTTGCCGGCGCGATCGATGCGGTCGCACCCGTCCATGACCAAGCTCATCACGTCCTCGCTGCCGAGCACGACGGCACGCGGTGGTCGCTGTTGCTCGTCCACTGGACGGTCGCCGAGCGCGCCCGGTTGATGGAGCGTCTCGCCGGGCATTGGGAAGACGTGTTCGTGAACCGAATGGACGACCTGGGTGATCTCGGCTCGCCCTCGGGGCTCGTGGAGCCCGTCCCCCGGCCCGAGTGGTCGCCGCTTCCTGGTGGCACGAACGTCGACGGGAAGGTGCTCTATCGCCGCAACGGCGTCGTGCTGGCCGTCTTGCGATTCGGGCCCAACGCCGGGTTTCCCGCACATGCCGCGGACCATGCTGCCGACGTGTTCTGTATCGAGGGCCGCGGCGTCGTTTCGATCGGTGGCGAGTCGGCCGCAATCCAGGCCGGTGAGTGGTCGCACTGGCCGGCCGGCGTCGAGCACCGGCTGTGGACCGACGAGCATCCCATGACCACGCTCATGTTCGAGCGCTACTGAGCGGCGAGATCCTCGGGTCCGAAGCTGCGGGGCAGCAGCTCCTCGAGCGTCAGAGCCTGCGGGCGGCCGTGCTCGTCACGAACGAGGATCCGCCGCACCCCGAACTCTCGCATCAGCTGCCGGCAATTGCCGCACGGGTGACAGACTCTGCCTGCGTCGAGGCACGCGACGGCCACGGTATCGATCGACCGCACCCCCGACGCCACGGCATGGCCGATCGCAACAGCCTCCGCGCACAGCGTGGATCCGTAGACGGCGTTCTCGACATTGGCCCCCGGAAACGTCCCGCCGTCGGTGACGACGACGGCGCCGACGCGGAACCTCGAGTACGGCGCGTAGGCGTTCTCCGCTGCGGCCGCGGCGGCATCGAGCAGCTCGGCGTCAGTCGGCATGGTCGCTCAGCAGGGCGTCGACGAAGTCGGCGGGCTCGAAGGGCACGAGGTCCTCGACGTCCTCCCCGACCCCGATGAACTTGATCGGAATCCCGAACCGCTGTTCGATGGCGACGGCGACCCCTCCTTTGGCCGTTCCATCCAGCTTGGTGATCACGATCCCGGTCACGCCCACGGCTTCCGTGAAGGTCTGTGCTTGGGCAATGGCGTTCTGCCCCTGCGTGCCGTCGACGACGAGAAGCACCTCGTCGAGTTCGCCGGCCTCGCGGCGGAGCACTCTCGCCACCTTGCCGAGCTCGTCCATGAGGTTCTTGTTGGCGTGCAGCCGGCCGGCGGTGTCGATGATCACCACCTCGTGATCACGGGCCCGCGCCGCATGCAAGGCATCGAAGGCGACGGCAGCAGGGTCGGCTCCCGGTTGTCCCCCCACCACCTCGACTCCGACCCGCTCCGCCCACACCCGCAGTTGTTGGTCGGCGGCGGCACGATACGTGTCCGCCGCTCCCAAGACCGCCGACGCGCCCCCGGCCTGGATGTGCGCGGCCAGCTTGGCGATCGATGTCGTCTTCCCGGACCCGTTCACACCGACCACGACAAAGATGGCCGGACGATTGGATCGACGCAGCGTACGGTCGCGCCCGTCGAACAGGCCAACCAGCTCGTTGCGCAAAGCCAGGCGCGCCTCGTCGGGCCCCTCGGGACGGGCCTCCCGTACCCTGCGGACGATTTCGGTGGCAACGGGCACGCCGACGTCGGCGGCGATCAACGTCTCTGCGACACCCTCCCAGAATTCGTCGTCCAGCGTGCCCCGGCTGAAGAGGGCGGCCAACCTTCCTCCAACAGCCCGGCCCGCCTTCGAGAGCTTCCGAGCCAGTGCGGGGGCGGCCTCCGGTGCGGCTGCAGTGGGGGCGGGTTTGACCGCCGCCGGCGGTTCCGGGGGTCCCGGTCGCCGACATCGCGTGGCGACGGCGTAGATCGCAACGACGAACACCGCAACGAGCGCACTGATCAAGACGATGAGGATCGGATCCACCTGGTGCTCCTAGACGAGGACGTCGCTCAGCCGCTTGGCGAGCACACGTGAGGACTCGCCGGGCTCCATCGTGACCCCGTAGAGCATATCGGCGGATTCCATCGTCTGTTGCTGGTGGGTGACGATGACGAGCTGGGAAGAGCCGCGCATGACATCGACGAGACGCAGGAACCGTCTCAGGTTCGCGTCGTCCAGGGCGGCCTCCACCTCGTCGAGGACATAGAAGGGACTCGGCCGAGCCCGAAACACGGCAAACAGAAACGCGAGGGCCGCCAGGGACCGTTCTCCGCCCGACAGCAACGACAGGCGAGTCACCTTCTTCCCGAGCGGCTGAGCGTGGATCTCGACGCCGGTCTCCAATGGGGTCCCGGGATCGGTCAAGGTGAGTTTGCCCTTCCCGCCGGGGAACAGGACTGCGAAGTTCTCCTGGAACAGTGCGTCGATTTCCAGGAACGCCTGCTCGAACTGCTCTGCGATCTGCCGGTCGAGCGCCGTGATCACCTTTCGCAGTTCCGAGGCCGATTCTTCGAGGTCGGTCAACTGGCCCTCGAGGAACTCGGACCGTTCGACGAGTTCTTGATACTCGGCTGCCGCCAGCGGGTTGATCGGCCCCATGCGACGGAGCTTGGCGTCCAGCGTCTCGAGATGAGCGACCGGATCGGTGTCGTCGTCGAGGTCGGGTTGTGCGGCGGCGAGCGCCATCTCTTCGCCGGCATCGGCGTCCCGACGCAGCGCTTCCAGCGTGCTCTCGTCGCGAACGCGCAGCTCGGCGAGTTCGACGGAAAGGGCCGACATCTCCTCTTTCGCCTCGGCGACACCGCGCTCCAGCCGGCGACGGTCCTCGTGCGCGGCCTGCAGACGGGTCCCCGCCATGCCGGCCCGCTCACGCAGCGTCCGTTGCCGCTCCCGAATGGCGTCGACATGGCGCCGGGTGACCTCCAGCGAGCGACGCGCCAGCGCCTCGACGGCGGCAAGGCGATCGATGGTGCTCGTCCTGTCGGTTCCGTCGTCATAGCCGTCGAGTTCGATCTCGACTTCCTGCAGACGGCGTGCGGTCATTCGCTGCCGTTCCTCGACGGAGGCGAGGGCGGCCGTAGCTTCCTGCACGGCGAGCTGAGCGGCGGCACGCCGTGACGCAATCTCGGTCCGGCGGGCATTCATCGCCTCCCACGCGCGCTGCCGCTCGGCTTCCTCGCCCTCGAACTCCGCTACGCGAGCACGCAGCTCCTGGAGCCGCTCGGCACGGGCGGTCTCGGCCTCGTCGATTGCCGTGCGTCGCTCTTGCAACCGGTGCAGCTCGGCCTCGACGGCGGATCGCGACGACTCCAGACGAGCGAGTGCTTCGGTAGCTCCGGACAGCCGGGCCTCCAGAGTCTCGAGATCCTCGAGGGCCACCCGCTCCAGTTCGCGGGCGCGCTCGAAGGCACGACGGGCACTCGAGTGGAGGCTGTCGGCACGGGCGAGCTCTGTTTCGGCGTCCTCCTGCGCATCCCACGCCGCCGAGAGAGCAGCGTGACCGGCGCCGTCCGGGACCGCCGGCCGGATGCCGAAGGCAGTGATCAAGTCGCCTTCGGGAGTCACGGCCCGAATCCGCGGATGCCGGGAAACGAGCTTCCAGGCCGCCGACCAGCCTTCGACGACGACGACGTCACCGACCAGTCGTGCCGCCACGGTCCGGTTCGACCCGGGACCGAGAACGTCGATGAGGGCGTCGACTCCCCAGGCGGCGGCGACCTCGCGGGCCGGCAACTCGTCGGGAGCGTGACCGGAGACCAACAGGGGTACTCCCCCGAAGCCCGACGCTTTGAGCGAGGCAACGGCTTCGGTCAGCGAGTCGGGATCGACGGCCACCAGCGCCTCGCCCCAGGCGCCCAGTGCGGCATCGACGGCGAGGGCGACCTCGGATGGGACGTCGAGCAAGCCGGCCAGCGATCCGATGATGCCGTCCAACGATGCGACATGCTCCCGAGCCGACGGATCTCCCGAGCCCCGGAGCGTGGCCTCGAGCGCTTCGACCCGGGCCCGCGCCTGGGCCACCCGCATACGCGCTTCGTCGACGGACAGCTGGGCCGATTCCCACGCCTTCTGCTCTTTGACCCTGGCGTCTCGAGCAAGGCGATACTCGTCCTGCACCGGACCGATGTGCGTGTCGAGCTGCCTGATCTCCTCGTCGAGGCGTTGCGCTCCTGCCGTCTCGTCGCTCAGCCGGCTCTCGACCACTTCGATGCGGGTGTCGATCGCCTCGGCCTCGCGCCGGTCGCGAGCTTGTGCGGTCTCCATGGCTCGCAGGTCGCCGCGCAGGTTGGCCACCACACCCTCGGCGGGCATCTGGGCCTGCTCGGCGAGGGATCGTTCTTCGTCCTCATGCAGCCGGAGAGCCTGCTGCCGGCGTTCCACCATGCCGGCCGCAACCCTCTCCTCGGCGGCGCACTCGGCAAGCACGTTCGTCAGGTGGCGGCGCTCCGCTTCGAGGTCACGACGCCGCTCGCCGGCTCCGCGCAGGCGTCCTTCGATCGAAAGTCGCCGCTCGCGCGCCACCATGGCGATCCGCTGCAGCCGCTCGGCCGTCGTTTCGAGACGGGCGGCGGCGGCCGTGTCGTGTTCGAGCGCCCTTCCGGCCTCCCCGGCGTCGGTTTCGAGCGTGGGAAGCAGGGCGGAGATCTCGTCGATGCCGGCGGAGTCGGCACTGATCGCTGCCGCGAGTTCTTGTCGCCGTTCGTCGGCCGTTGCGGTGCGGCCCCGGATACGGCGCAGCTCCTCGCCGCCGAGCCACAGACGTATCGCCCTCGCTTCGGCCTTGACGGCGTCGTACTGCTCCGCAGCGCGGGCCTGGCGCTTCAATGGGCGCATCAGGCGTCGTTGCTCGGTGAGGATGTCCTGGAGGCGAGCGATGTCGACGCCGGTCTGTTCGAGGCGCCGCAGCGACCGGTCACGGCGATTGCGGTGCTTGATGACCCCGGCGGCTTCCTCGATGACCGACCGGTGCTCCTCGGGTTTGGCGTTGAGAATCGTGCCGATGCGGCCCTGGCCGACGATCACGTGCTGATGGCGCCCGACCCCGCTGTCGGAGATCAGCTCCTGGACATCGAGGAGCCGGCAGGTGGTCCCGTTGATCTCGTATTCCGACGTCCCGTCGCGATACAGGCGCCTGGTCACGGTTACCTCGGGCAGATCGAGCGGGAGCCGGCCTTCGGCGTTGTCGAACGTGAGCGAGACCTCGGCTCTCCCGTGCGACGGTCGCGTCGCGGTTCCGGAGAAGATCACATCCTCCATCGCCTTCGTTCGCAGGACGGATGTTGCTTGCGTGCCCATCACCCAGGCGACGGCGTCGACGAGGTTCGACTTGCCGGACCCGTTCGGGCCCACGACGATATTGACGCCCGGCTCGAATTCGAGTCGCGTTCGATCGGCGAAGGACTTGAAGCCCGCGAGGGAAAGGGTCCTGAGATACAAGGCGGAGCGCAGGCTATCAGGGGTCAGAAAGTGGGGCGCGGATTTGGCCGATGCCGGCTCCCCACTCCCCGGCTCCCGACGGGCGACGGTCCGGCTCTCAGCTCTGACACTCCGGGCACCAGAACGAACTCCGCTGGCGGATGACGGTTCTGCGAATCGGCGTGCCGCAACGCCGGCACGGTTCGTCTTCCCGCCCGTAGACCCGCAACGATCGCACATAGTCGCCGGCGCGGCCGTCGGGAAGCAGGTACGCGAGGTCGTCGAGCGAGGTGCCGCCGCGCGCCAACCCCTCACGCAAGACCGGCCCGATTGCGCTCCGCAGCCGCCGGACCTCTTCGGGCCGCAGCGAACGGCCGGGACGATCCGGCCGAATCCGGGCCCGATGCAGTGCCTCATCCGCATAGATGTTGCCGACGCCGGCGACGAAGTTCTGGTCGAGGAGCAGCGCTTTGATCGGGGCGGTGCGCCGGTGCAGCGCCGCAGCCAGAGCGGCCGCAGGGGGTAGCTGCTCGAGCGCATCGGGGCCGAGGCGAGCCACGGCGCCCGTCGCGTACTCGGCAGGCGTGAAGGCCGCCATGAACCCGAAGGTCCTCGGATCGACGAAGCGAAGCTCGAGCCCGCGACCGAACCGGACGACGAGATTGGTGTGCGGCGCTTCGGATTCCCCGCGCTGCGACACACTCAGACGGCCCGACATGCCGAGATGCGTGACCCAGCGGATGTCACCGCTGAGGTCGGTGAGCATGAACTTGCCGTGTCGACCCAGGCGGTGCACCGTTC
>JBFIQU010000041.1:0-11899 GCA_041609395.1 Acidimicrobiia bacterium
GTTGAGGTGGTTGCGCCCGAGCCGGAGCCGGAGCCGGTGGTTGAGGTGGTTGCGCCCGAGCCGGAGCCGGAGCCGGTGGCTGAGGTGGTCGATGCGGACGAGGCTGCGGAACAACTCGTCGAGGCGGCGTATCGCATGGCCGATGCCGTCACGTCCGAGGAACTCGACGAGCACTTCGCCGCCGAGGACCTGGACGATCTGGCCGTCGCCCTCGAGGGCCCGCATTCCGTCGATGCCGGCGCCGCGCCGGCGGATGCCCGGGCGGATGTCCCGAGTGCCGACGCGGAGCTGCCACGGCGTCGCTGGTGGCAGCGGCTGTTCGGCCTTCCGCCGGCCCAGGAAGGAGCGGCGGCGGCGGACGACTTCGTGTCTGAACCGATCGCGCCGGTTGGGGACACGGCTGTCGACGAGATCGACCTTCTGCCGGTGCCCCAGAGCGCAGACATCGTGGACCTCACCCACGCCACTGCCGGAGACGAGATAACCGAAGAACTGGAAGCAATTCCCGAGATCACATCCGACCTCGTCAGCTACGAGCCGCTCGCAGTCGACGACGAGATGCCGGTCGAGACGGAACCGGCCGACGAGATCGTTGCGGACGTACCGTTGCTCGCAGCACCCGACGACCGTTTCGACTCGATTCCCCGGGAAGCCGGTTTCGGGCCAAAGGCACCGCTTCTCGATATGGATGACGGCGTGCCGCCGGGACCCGAGTACGACGGCGACGCTGCAGCGGATGCGCCCCCGGTCGTGGCCGCCCGTCGGCTTCCCTGGTGGCGGCGTTGGTTCGGATCAAGGCCGTCGGTCGAAACGCTGGCACCTGCTGCACCGTCGATGCCGACACCGGACGACGAGTTCGCCGACGTCGTTGCCGCCGCTGCCCTGGCGGCCGTCGACGAGACCGTGCCGGCCGATGCGGACACGGTCGCAGCCGGCCCGGACGACGGTGCCGGGTCCCTTGCCGAACCCGTCACCGAAGTAGTAACCGTTGCTGAGGTTGCTGAGGTTGCTGAGGTTGCTGAGGTTCCTGAGGTTGCTGAGGTTGCTGAGGTTGCTGAGGTTGCTGAGGTCACCGAGACGCGTTCCGCGCCCACCTGGCCGTGGAGCAGCGGTGGAGCGGAGATCGACTCTGGTGGTCCCTTGTTCGAGAGCGGATGGTGGCGCTCGGTCACGGGTATGACCGTCGACGTGATGGGAACGTCTCCCGACGTCGCCGCCGCTGCGCCATCCGTGCATGCTCTGGAACGATTGCTCGCCGGCGACATCCAACCGGTCGTACGCCCGATCCCGGCCGACCCGGCCGAGGCGAGTGTCGATGTCGAGGCCGCGGACGGCGCAGGTGATCTTGCAGCCGGAGATGAGAGGGCAACGATTGCCATCGACGGCGGCGAAGCTGCGGTAGCGAGCGATGACGTCGAAGGAACGGCCCATCCGACCGTGCCCGACCTCGAACCCGCCGCGCCCTCCGCAGGCGATGAGGAGCCGGTCGCTGCGGCCGATCACGACGCTCTCGAAATCCAGGATGCTGAACCGGCGGCCGAGGCGGCCGAGGCGCCCGGTCTAGATCCTGCCGTCCCGGCCGCAGAGGATGCGTCACTTCTCGACGCCCTCGATGCCGCCGGCCACATGCCGATCGAAGACGAGTCCCGGCCGTGGTGGCGGCGGATATTCGGTCGGCGACCGACCGTTGCCGCGCTCGGAGATGACCTATACGTCGATGCCGGGTACGGCGAGGAAGACTTCGACGAAGCCGCGTACCTCGGTGCCGTCGGCGCCGATTGGGGCGAGCCGGAGCCGGCGTGGGGCGACGAAGCAGCGTTGGGCGCGGTCGATTCCGAACCGGAGGTCCGTCTCGACTCGCCCGAGGCCGAAACGATGACGGACGACGAAGCGACGCCGCCCGCGCACGCAGAACTCTCCGACGCAACCGTGGAGATCGACGGCGAAGACGCCGTCCCCGGTGTCGCGTCAGACCTCGATGGGCCTTCGGTGCCGGTGGTCGAGGACGAGGCGGATCACGGCGAGGTCGGCGAAGCGTCCGCACCGAACGAAGACGACCCGCTCCGAGTGGTCGCGGACTTCCCGTCTGCGGGATCGGTTGCGACCGACTTCGAGTTCGTGGTTGGTCCCCGAATCGAGATCGATAGCGCCGGCGAGACACCCAGCGACACCGATCAAATGCCGGCACTTCCGCTGGACGACTTGACCGCCGGCCTCGAGCCGGCCCCGGTTGCGGACACGCCGCTTCCCGTGGCGGCTGCGACGTCGCGCTGGCAGCGAGTCTGGACGTGGGTTGTCGGCGAAGAGCTGACGGCGCCAGAGCCGGAAGAGCTCTTCCGCCCGGTGGCGGTGGGACCGCTGCTTCATGCCGCTCCGGCGCCCGAAGCGCAAATGTCCCCGGTGGCGGTTGGGCCGCTGCTCTACATCGAGGTCACCGACTCGGATACGCAGGTCGGCGCCCTCGCGGAGCCGCACGGGGTGAAGCGACTGTGGCGTTGGCTACTCGGAGAAGACATCTCGTTGCGTCCCCCGGTTCCGCCTCGCCCGGTAGCGGTAGGACCACTGCTGCTGGCAGATATCCCGTCACCAACTGACGTAGCGATTGAGGAAACCGACACGCGCCCGGCCCCGGCGTCGCGTCTTCGCATGATGTGGAGCGCCCTCCTTGGATCTGCACCAGAGCCGGACACCGGATTGCCGGTGCCGGTGCCGCCCCCGGTGGCGGTCGGCCTGTACCTGCTCGGAGAAGGATTCAACGGCACGCACGTCGAAGATCCGGTCGCCGAGCCCCTCCCGGAAACCGGCGCCGAGGAGCGGACGACGGAGGTAAGTCCGGAGCCGATCGCAGTCGGGCCCTTCGTGCTCGGGTTCCCGGAAATCACGGCCCCGCGCGGAGATGTGTGGGTTGATCCGGGCGAGGGAGAGATGGATTACTTCGCTCCCTTCGATCCGGACGTGCCGCCCGACGATGGCACGGGTCTGCCGCGCTTCGCATCGGAGCCGTTGCCCGAGCGGGAACTCGAACTGGCCGGCGTCGGCGGCGGAGAGGCACGCGGATCGTGGTGGCGGCGGTTCCTCGGAATGCAGACGGAGCCCGAGCCGCTCGCCGGCGGTGTGGTGGCTCCGCAGACCGGCCCCGCCGTCGTCGTCGACCTGACCGAGGATGAGGAGCATCCCCTGATCCGGCTCATCGGCGGCACCCAGCCGATGGCAAGCTCCCGTGGTGACGCTGAAGCGGCGGCCGGCGACCTCGAGCCACCGTCCGGTGACGAGCCCGTCGATGACGACGGTGCCGTCGGGGAGGGTGAGCCCGCCGGACAGACCCCCGACGTCCCGATGTTCGATGCCGATGATCCGTTCGACCTGCCGCCTCCTCAGGTTCCCTTCGACTTCAGTGCGGATGACGTCACCGAAGAACAGCCCGCCGCGACGCCGGAATCGCTCCGGTCGTCCGGGGACGACGAGGAGCCGATCCCCAGCGACGACGGCGGTTCCGACGACGACGACGACTTCGACGACGGCTTTGCGCTCTCCGAGGAGCATTACCTCGCCGCATCCACCCAGGAGCACGCCGGTTTGGCCGCAGCTATGGCAGAGGCATCGGCCGCCGAAACCGAACTGCAGGCGGTTGCCGCGTCGATGCCCGGGATCGATGCCGGAATCGTCGGCTTCGACGATGTGACCGAAGCAACGGGCGAGCACGAGCCCGAGCTCCTCGCGCCTGCGAGCCGGTCCGGGTCGGATCTCATGGTTCGCATCGCGACCGGTCTCGCCCTGGCCGGAGGGTTCGTCGGCGTCCTCTACTTCGGTGCCGCCGCCCTCACCGTGCTGGTCGTGGTCGCCTTTCTCGCTGCACTGGGTGAGTTCTACGGTGCGCTGGTGCGCAACGGACGGCATCCGCTGTCGCTGTTCGGCCTCGCCGGCGGCGCCGGCGCCCTGATCGGGGCGCGGGCGGTGGGCGTCGTAGCAGTTCCGGCCGCCGTGCTTGCCACCGTCGTCACCGTGTTCTTCTTCTACGCCTTGCGATCTCAGCGGTCCGATCCCTTGATCGATGCGTCGCTCACGATCTCCGGTATGGCGTGGGTGGCAGGCATGGGCGCATTCGCCATGCCCTTGCTGGAGGCCGAGGACTTTCGTCTCCTGATCTTCGTCACCGTGGCCCTCACGGTCCTCATGGACGTGGCGCAATTCGCGGCCGGACGAACGTGGGGCAGCCGCCTGCTGGCGCCGGTGCTGTCGCCGAAGAAGACGGTCGAAGGGTTCGTGGGTGGCGCCGTGGTCGTGATCGCGGCCGGAGCTGCTCTCGGCAACATCGAACCGTTCGATCTCACGGGTGGCCTGATTCTCGGCGTCACGATCGCCATCGTTTCGCCGCTCGGCGACCTGGCCGTCTCGATGTTGAAGCGCTCGATGGGCATCAAGGACATGGGAGGGATCCTCCCGGGCCACGGCGGACTGCTCGATCGGATCGACGGTCTCCTGTTTGCGATTCCTGCGGCCTGGATCGTGTTTTCGTGGCTCGGCTACCTGGGCTGAGACCCCTTGCCGTCCTCGGCGCAACGGGATCGATCGGTCGCCAAGCGCTCGAGGTAGCGCAACGGCTGGCGGTCGACGTCGCCGCCATCGCGGCCCGGCGTGGGTCCGAAGACTTCGCCGACCTCGCCGCGGCGTTCCCGGGCGCAACGGTCGTGGTGGCGGCTCCCACTCCCACCGAAGAGTCCGAGTTCGCCACCCGGTTCGGCGGCCGGTTTCAGCGGGGCGCGGACGCGGTGGTAGCCGCTGCCTCTGAACCGGGACGCACCGTCGTCAACGGCATCGTCGGCAGTGCCGGGTTGCCCGCCTCCGTTGCCGCCCTCCGCAGCGGCAACCGGCTCGCGCTCGCCAACAAGGAGTCGTTGGTTGCGGGCGGTCCGGTCGTGATCGCAGCCCGGGATGAGGGAGGCGGCGAACTGGTGCCGGTGGATTCGGAACACTCGGCACTCGCGCAATGTCTCCTCGCCGAGGAGACCGCAGCCGTTCGCCGTTTGATCTTGACGGCATCGGGAGGACCGTTCCGGGGCCGCACGGCGGACGAGCTCGCGGCGGTCACCCCGGCGCAGGCGCTCGATCATCCAACGTGGGACATGGGTCCTCGGATCACCATCGACTCGGCCACGCTCATGAACAAGGCCCTCGAGGTCATCGAGGCGCATTACTTGTTCGGCATCGGGTACGACCGGATCGACGTCGTCGTCCATCCGCAGAGCATCGTGCACTCGGTCGTCGAGTTCGTCGACGGATCGCTCAAGGCGCAACTCGGAAGCCCTGACATGCGTGTTCCCATTCAATGGGCGATCACGTACCCGTATCGAGAAGAGAGTCCGTACCCGGAATTCGACCTCGCGGCGGCATCGCTCACCTTCGAGCCGCCGGATCGCAACGCGTTCCCGTGCCTCGACCTCGGCTATGCGGCCGGGCGTCAGGGCGGCTCGGCACCGGCGGTGCTCAACGCAGCAGACGAGGTCGCCGTTCAGGCCTTTCTCACCGGCCAGATCGGATTCTCCTCCATCCCCGTCGTCGTCGAGCGAGCTCTCGACGCGGTTCCGTGGCGGACCGTGGAGAGCGTCGAGGATGTGCTGGCGGTCGACCGCGAAGCCCGAGCGGTCGCCAAGGAGGCGGTGGGTCGCTTCTGCTGATCGGGACACAATGGGCTCCGGGGTCTTCGTCGTAGGTTCCCCGCAGCGCTACCTTGGTCCCGATGTCTGGATTCATGGGCGGCCTGATCGTGATCGTCGGCTTCCTCGTCATCATCATGGTGCACGAGGCCGGCCATCTCATCGCCGCCAAGAGCTTTGGTATGAAGGCCACCGAATACTTCTTCGGGTTCGGCCCCAAGATCTGGTCGTTCCGTCGCGGCGAGACCGAGTACGGTGCCAAGGCCCTGCCCCTCGGCGGCTATGTCAAGGTCATCGGCATGAGCCCCTTCGAGGAGGTCGATCCCGCCGAGGAGCACCGCACCTACCGGGGGCGTCCGTTCTGGCAGAAGTCGATCGTTGTACTCGCGGGTGTTGCCTCCCACTTCGTGATCGCGTTTTTCCTGTTCTACGCCGTGGATGTCTTCGTCGGCTCCCCGGTATTCGGTGACCCCAGTCTGCGTGTCGGCAACGTCGTCGCCACCGAGAACGGCGAGCCTACGGCGGCCGCCACCGCCGGTCTCGGCGCCGGCGACCGAATCGTTGCGCTCAACGGTTCTCCCGTTGCCGATTGGGACGCCTTCGCTGCGGCGCTCAAAGAGTTCCCCGGCCAGGAGATCACGGTCACCGTCGAACGCAACAGCCAGGAGCTGACGCTGACGACCACCCTTGGGACTCGCACCCGTGACGGGCAGACGGTCGGCTTCCTCGGCGTGAGCCCGGAGGTGCCCCAGATCGGGCGGGATCGCGAGAATCCGATCGGCGGCATCATGACGGCGTCCGATCAGGTTGCAGAAGCAACCGTCGCCAGCTTGCAGGGCCTGTGGAGCTTCGTGACCAACTTCGGCGACTTCATCGGCGCCGTGTTCGGCGACGACGATGTGCCCGACGAGTCGCGCCCGGTGTCGGTCATCGGGTTGACCCAGCTCGGAGCGGCGAGCAGCAGGTTCGGGCTCGACCTCACGCTCCAGCTCCTCGCCTACCTCTCCATCTTTGTCGGCGTCCTCAACGTGCTGCCCCTGTATCCGCTCGATGGTGGCCATTTCGCGGTCGCGTTCTACGAGAAGGTCTCTGGTCGCGAACCGGACGTACGGCGGCTGGCCCCGGTAGCCGCTGCCGTTCTGATCTTCATCGTCACCCTGGGGCTTCTCGGCCTCTACTTCGACATCGTTGATCCGATCGACTTTGGCTGATGAGTCGCTCGCGGCGCCGTCCGGTTTTCGCCGTCGCCATCGGGTTCGTGCTCATCGCGGCGGCGTGCACCGGTGGGAGTTCGTCGACGACCACCACTGCGCCGGCTAGTTCCACGTCGCCGACGACGACGTCACGTCCGGCCGCGACCACCCAGCCGCGGCTCACGGCGGTAGACGTGTTTCGATCGGTGTCGCCCTCTATTGCCTTTCTGGAGACACCGGCCGGGACCGGATCAGGGGTTCTCATCGACTCATCGACCCTGGTGACGAACGCCCACGTCGTGTGGCCGTACGACCAGGTACGCGTCGTCTTCGGCGACGGCGCCGAGATCAGAGCGGCGCCCGTCATCGGTGTGGACCTGGTCGCCGACTTGGCCCTCGTGGATGTGTCGGTGGGGGGATCGGTCCCTTCACCTCCCACGTGGGGAGACGGCACGGCGCTGCCGATCGGAAGTCGTGTCTTTCTCGTCGGATTTCCGGCCGAGACGGACGATTTCCCCACTGCGACGATCAGTGAGGGCATCCTGGGACGATTCCGAACGTGGGAGGCGGCCGATCTCGTCTACCTGCAGACCGACGCCCTGATTGCCGCAGGCCAGAGCGGTGGAGCCCTCGTGGACGACCAGGGTTTCGTGGTCGGGATCTCCGGGTTCTCGTTCTCCGAGGGCTTCGCCCTCGTGGCCGAAGCCGGAGCAGTGGTGGATCGGATCGCCAAGGTGCGCACGGGGGAGGCACCGTTGGCCGACCGGGCGGTGACGGTCGGGCGGGGTGACCGGGAGGTCGAGGCAACGCTCGTCCACTTTGCCGACGAGGCGAGCTACGTGGTACACGTGCCGGCGGGTACGCCCGTAGACGTCGAGGTCAGTGGCGATGGAGACGTTGCCGTGCAGGTCCTGGCACCCGACGGTTTCATCGAGGCGCAGTCGGATGAGCCGGGCGAGGTGTCCGAGATCGTGTCGTTCGTCACCTCCATCGACGGCCCCCATTTCATTGCGGTCCGGAGCCTCGAACCACGACCGGTGTCGGTTCGCCTCACCTCGTCGGCTCCTCTCCTGCGTCAGGTCGATCCCGACGATGCGGTTGCCCTGGCGACGGGTCTCACCTACATCGGGGGGCTCGACTACCCCGGGGACACCGACTACTTCACGATTCGTCTCGCCGCCGGGGAGCAGGTGCGGATCACGGTCGACAGCCCGAACTTCGATCCACAGGTCTTCGTCGACCGCCCGGACAATTCGGGCGAGCCGTTGGGATTCGACGACGACTCGGGGGGAGGGCTGTTTGGCTGGAACGCGTCCGTCGTGTTCCGCGCCGACGACGACGGCCTCTACCTCGTCGTCGTGAGCCCGTTCGAGGGTGAGATCGCCGATACCGCCGGCGGCTACATCCTCACGGTGGGGTAGCCCTGCCGCCGGCAGAGGTAGGGCTATGCTGCCCATTCCCCATTTGGTGAGTATGCATGCGTTGGTCCCAGGCCTATACACCGACCCTGCGCGATGACCCGGCGGATGCCGAAGCCGCAAGCCACAAGCTTCTGGTGCGCGGCGGGTTCATTCGTCAGCTCATGGCCGGGTCGTATTCGCTGCTGCCGCTGGGCAGGAGGGTTGCGACCAAGATCGAGCGAATCATCCGCGAGGAGATGGATGCCATCGGTGGCCAGGAGTTCGAGCTACCTGTCGTTCACCCCGGCGAAGTGTGGAAGAAGTCCGGCCGCTGGGACAACGTCGAGGGCATCCTCGTGAAGTTCCAGGACCGCCGTGGAACCGATCTGCTCCTCGCCATCACGCATGAAGAGATCTTCACGTTGCTGGCCACCGAGTTGAACTCATACCGGGATCTGCCTCAGCTGTGGTACCACCTGCAGACCAAGTTTCGCGACGAGCCGCGACCCAAGTCGGGCCTGCTGCGAGTTCGCGAGTTCGTGATGAAGGACTCCTACTCCTTCGATATCGACCGGGCGGGATTGGATCGTCAATTCGATCTCCACAACACCGCCTATCGCCGTATCTTCTCCCGGATGGGCCTCGACGCCATCGCCGTGCAAGCGAGCTCCGGTGCGATGGGCGGTTCCGAGTCGGTCGAGTTCGTGGTTCCCAGCACGGCCGGAGAGGACGATGTCGCCGTGTGCGAGTCGTGCGGATACGCCGCCAACCTCGAAAAGGCAGTTGCCCGGGTGGCCCCCGTTGCCGACGAGCCGTGGACCGGTGAGCCGGAACGGTTCGCCACACCCGACATCCGCACGATCGCGGCGCTGGCCGAGGCCTTTCCCTTCGCTGCTGCCGAGCGCCAGATCAAGACGCTGGCCTATGTCGCCAAGGGCGAGATCATCCTGGTGCTCGTGAGAGGCGACCACGAACTCATGGAGCAGAAGCTGATCGATGGTCTCGGGGACCAGGATCTGCGCCCTGCGCATCCCGACGAGATCAAGGAAGCTCTCGGGGCGCTGCCGGGCAGTCTCGGCGCGGTCGGGCTGACCAATTTCCGCATCATCGCCGATCCGGCGCTCGAGAGCCGGACCAACATGGTGACCGGTGCGAATGAGGACGACTGGCACCTGCGCGGCGTCGACGTTGCCCGTGACATCGCCGTCGACGACTGGCTCGACGTGCGCCGGGTTCGCGAGGGCGATTCATGTCCGCAGTGCGGATCCGCCCTCCACGTGCACCGGGTGATCGAAGTCGGCCACATCTTCAAGCTCGGCACGTACTACTCGGTGCCTCTCGGTGCTGCCGTTCTCGATGAGAACGGCGTCGAACGCCCCATCGAGATGGGCTCGTACGGCATCGGGGTAGGACGAAACATGGCCGCGGTCATAGAGGTCCACCACGACGATCGCGGCATCATCTGGCCGATCTCGCTCGCTCCCTACGAGGTCGTCATCACGCTCGTCAAGGGAACCGAGGCGTCTGTTGCCGAGGCCGGGGACGCCCTGTATCAGGCTCTTGCAGAACGCGGTATCGAAGTCCTCCTCGACGACCGCGACGAGCGGCCCGGAGTGAAGTTCGCCGACGCCGAACTCATCGGGATTCCCTACCGGATCACCATCGGTCCCCGCACCCTGGGTGACGGCGATGTGGAGTTCATGGATCGATCGTCCGGTGAGACAACCCGGGTGCCCGTGGTCGATGCCGCCGATCACATTGCGGCCGCCGTCGAGCGGGCTCACGCCGCGCTCGCAGCCGGTTAGCCACCCTCCCCCTGGTATGCTCGTGGGCTGAAACAAGTAGGACGCACTTGTGGGTGGGCCCTCGCCCACCTTTGTTTATGAGGAGACACGCATGGTTGACCCCGGCGGAGCCCTGTGGGATCTGCTGGACCGCTACGTCGCGGCCGAAGCGCTCGAGCTCGACGATTTGGAGGTCGCGGGCAGCGGCCGCGGGCAGACGGTTCGCGTCGTCGTGGACCATCCCGACGGCGTCGATGTCAATCGACTCGCGGACCTGTCGCGTGGCGTGTCGCGACTCCTGGACGAGCACGATTCGTTCGACGGGTCGTACACCCTCGAGGTGACCTCGCCGGGATTGGAGCGCAAGCTTCGCCGTCCCACTCATTACCGCAAGGCGGTCGGACGGAACGTCAAGGTGAAGACTCTGGTTCCGGTCGACGGCGCAACGGTGCACGAGGGCGTCCTCGACGAAGCCGATGAGGGCGGCTTCGTCCTACAACTGAATGACGAACGGCGCCACATCGCGTTCGGCGACGTCAAGGAGGCCCGCACCGTGTTCGATTGGAAGCGGGCCGCCAAGCCGGGCAAACGGCGCTAGGAGAGGTAGACCATGGACTACAACCTGATGGAGGCCCTGGATCTCCTGGAGCGCGAGAAAGGCGTTCCGGTCGAGACGATTCTCGACGCGCTCGCCAATGCATTGGTGTCTGCATACAAGCGCACCCCGGGCGCGGCGGAAGAAGCGCGGGTGACGATCGATGCCGACACGGGCGAAATCACTGTGTTCGGTCAGGAACTCGACGAAGACGGCAACGTCGTCCGGGAGTGGGAGGACACACCCGACGACTTCGGCCGCATCGCCGCCCAGACTGCCAAGCAGGTGATCATGCAGCGGCTGCGCGACGCCAAGCGGGAGCAGGTCTTCGACCTGTATCAGGGCCGCGAGGGCGACCTGGTCACCGGGATCGTCCAGCAGGCCGACCATCGCTATCTCATCCTCGATCTCGGCAACGCCGAGGCGCTGATGCCGTCGTCGGAGCGTATCCCGTACGAGCGTCTGGAACGCGGGGCACGCGTGAAGGCGTACATTCTCGAGGTCCGCGGCGAAACGAAGGGCCCACAGATCGTCGTGAGCCGGAGCCATCCCGAATTCGTGAGGTCGCTGTTCGAGCTCGAGGTGCCGGAACTCGTCGAGGGCGTCGTCGAGATGAAGGCGATCGCCCGGGAGCCGGGCCACCGGACGAAGATCGCAGTGGCGTCCAACGACCCGAACGTGGATCCGGTCGGCGCCTGCGTCGGAGCCCGCGGATCACGTGTCCGCCAGGTGGTGAACGAACTCCGGGGTGAGAAGGTCGACGTCGTCGAGTGGCGAGCCGACGCCCGCCAGTTCATCGCCGAGGCGCTGAGTCCGGCGAAGGTGAAGGATGTCGAGATCATCGAGGATGAGCAGACCGCGGTGGTCACGGTTCCCGACCACCAGCTCTCCCTGGCCATCGGGAAAGAGGGCCAGAATGCTCGCCTTGCCGCCCGCCTGACCGGCTACCGGGTCGATATCCGATCGGAAAGCCAGGCGGCGGGCGTCGATCCTGCGGCCGCACGAGAAGAACCCGCTGCCAAGGTCGCAGTTCCGGAGGCCGCAACGGAAGAAGCCGCTGCCGAGGGCGTCGTCCCGGAGGCCGCAACGGAGGAAGCCGCCGCCGACGCGACGGACGCAGCCGACGAGAAGGCCGCAACGGAGGAAGCCGCTGCCGAGGGCGTCGTCCCGGAGGCCGCAACGGAGGAAGCCGCCGCCGACGCGACGGACGCAGCCCACGAGGAGGCCGCAACGGAGGAAGCCGCCGCCGAACCGGCCAAAGCGGAGGAACCGA
>JBFIQU010000042.1:0-11862 GCA_041609395.1 Acidimicrobiia bacterium
CCCGTCCGCCTCATCGACGAGGGCAAGATCGACCTGGTCGTCAACACGCCGCGAGGGAGCAAGGCCCGCGGGGACGGCCGCCTCATCCGAGCGGCCGCGCTCCGCCGTGGCATCCCCTGCGTCACCACCGTGCAGGGAGGAGTAGCGGTAGCCCGCAGCCTGTCCGATGGGGCAGAGCGAGTCGCGCAGGTCAAACCGCTGCAGGCGTACCACTCATGAACACAACCGTCGACCTCGGACCCCTCCGGCTGCGGACTCCGCTCATCGCAGCATCGGGGACGGTGGGTTCCGTGGTCGACTGGGTTGGAGCCGGGGCGCCGGAGGCATACGGAGCCGCCGTTGCCAAGTCGGTCTCGTCGGACCCATGGGCGGGAAACCCTCCGCCTCGACTGGCGCCGGTCGGAAAGGGTGGCGGGATGCTGAACGCCATCGGTATTCAGAATCCCGGAATCGGAGCGTGGAGTGAAGACGTGGGGCCGCGGCTGGCATCGGCGCCGGTTCCGGTTTGGGGATCTGCCGTTGGCCACGACCCGGCGGAGTTTGCCGCCGTCGCCAAAGGATTGACCGCGGCCGGGGTCACCGCCATCGAGATCAACCTGTCGTGCCCGAACGTCGACGGTGGATTGTTCGCCCTCGACCCGGTCGCATCAGCCGAGGTCGTCGATGCAGTCCGCCGGGCCACCGACCTGCCGCTCGGCGCCAAGTTGTCCCCGAACGCAGCCGACATCGTCGGGGTTGCAGCGGCCGTCTCCGAAGCCGGAGCCGACTGGGTCGTGCTGACCAACACCATGTGGGGCGCCTCGTTCGATATCGAGTCGGGCAGGCCGACGCTCGAACGCGTCGTCGGCGGGTACAGCGGTCCGCCGCTGAAGCCGGTGGCGATCCGGTGTGTATGGGAGGTACACCGCCACCTGCCCGATCTGCCCATCGTTGGATGCGGGGGCGTCGTGTCCGGCACCGACGCCGCCGAGTACCTCATGGCCGGCGCCACGGCGGTGGCGCTGGGAACGTTGCACTTCGCCGAACCACGCGGCGGCCGGAGAGTCCTTCGTGAACTCATCGCCATCGCACAGCGCAAGAACCTCAGCTCTCTCGCGGCGCTCTCGAGTCCGGCATGGTGACGCCGGACAACCCGATCCTCGTCGCCCTCGATACGGGGACGGCGGAAGAGGCGGTGCGAACCGCCAGGGCCGTTGCGCCGCACGTGGGTGGCTTCAAGATAGGTCTCCGCCTGTTGTTCGGTCCCGGACCCGCCACCATCGCCGCCGTGGCTGCCCTGGGCAAGCCGGTGTTCGCCGACGCCAAACTCCACGACATACCGTCGCAGGTCGAGGCCGCGGCGCGTCGCCTGGGGGAATACGGAGCACGCTGGGTGACCGCGCATACCGCCGGTGGTCGGGAGATGTTGGAGAGCGCAGTTGCCGGCCTCGCTGCGGGGACGGGCGAAGGCCGCGGAGGGGTGCTGGGAGTCACCGTGCTCACGTCACTCGACGCGCCCGAGCTGGCGGCCGCCGGCATCACACAGTCCCCGGGGAAACTGACCGGACGGCGCGCCAAGCTCGCCCTGGCCTCCGGATGCGAAGGCGTCATCTGTTCGCCCCTGGAGATCAACGTCGTGCGGGAGGCGGCCCCGGCGCTGCTTCGGGTTGTTCCCGGAATTCGTACCGTCGCCGGTGGGGACGACCAGCAGCGCACCGCCACCGCCGAGGAGGCCATCGCTCGCGGCGCCGACTACCTCGTCATAGGGCGGCCGATCGTCGCGGCGCCGGATCCGGTTGCGGCTGCAGCCGCCTTCGAGGCGTCGGTGGGAGCCGCCGCGCCCGGTTGATAGAGTTTCGATCAGGAGGACACATGCCACCCAAGACCACACCTGAGCAACGGGCTGCGGCTCTCGAGAAAGCAGCGATGGCGCGGCGAGTCCGTGCCGAAATCAAATCGCTGCTGAGCACCGGGAGCCTGACCTTCGCCGAAGTGATAGAGCGGGCCGAAGAAGACGACATCATCGCCGGGATGAAGGTCAAGGCCGTCCTCACCTCGCTGCCGCGACTCGGCAAGGTCAAGTCGTACCGCCTCATGAATGAACTCGGAATCGCCGAGAACCGCCGTCTGCGCGGACTCGGCAGCAGGCAGAAGGAGGCTCTCCTCGAGTCCCTCTCCTGACCGGCCCCGGATGGGCAGGTTGATCGTGATCACCGGTCCTTCCGGGGCAGGCAAGGGAAGCGTGGTCGCCGGGTTGCGCCGGGAGCGCAACTTCCACTTCTCCGTGTCGGCGACGACCCGTCGCGCCCGCCCCAACGAACGGGAGGGGGTCAACTACTACTTCATCGATCGAGACGAGTTCGAGCAGTGGATCGCCGCCGGGGACTTCCTCGAGTGGGCCGAATACAACGGCAACCTGTACGGCACGCCGCGCCGGGCCGTGCTGGAGGCGCTGGCGGCCGGCAACGACGTCCTGCTCGAGATCGAGTTGCGCGGCGCCCAGCAGATTCGGGACGCATATCCCGATGCGGTCATGATCTTCATCGTTCCCCCCGACCTGCGTACGCTGGAACGGCGGCTACGGGGCAGAGGCGACACCGCCGACGCAGAGGTGGAGCGACGCATGGAGATCGCGCGCCATGAGATCAAGGAAGCCCCGGACGTGTTCGACTACATCGTGGTGAACGACGAACTGGATCAGGCCATCGCCGAGGTCGGGGGTATACTCGATTCGTCGCAAGGAGCTGATTTCCCATGATGATCGACCCGCCGATGGAGCGCGTGCTGGAGAAGACGAACAACCGTTTCTCCCTCGTCGTGCTGGCCGCACGTCGCGCTCGCCAAATCAACGCTTACTTCAACCAGTTGGGTGAAGGCATCGGGAGCTACGTTCCGCCCCAGGTGCACTCGCTCTCGCGCAAGCCGCTCTCGATCGCTCTCGAAGAGATCGCCGAGAGCAAGGTCGTCGTCGAACACGACGAGGAGTAGATGCTCGCCTCCCGTCGCGTCGTCCTCGGGGTGACGGGCGGAGTCGCCGCCTACAAAGCTGCGTACCTGGCCCGCCGTCTCGTCGAACACGGCGCCGACGTTCGCGTGATCATGACGGATGCCGCATCGCAGTTCGTCGGTGCGCAGACCTTCGCCGCAATCACCGGGTCACAGCCACACACGAAGTGGTTCGGAGTCGACGACGTCAGTCCCCACACCGATCTGGCGCGCTGGGCCGATCTTGTGGTCATCGCCCCGTGCACGGCGGCAACCCTGGCACGGCTCGCCGCAGGGTCATCCGACGATCTGCTGGTCGCAACGGTTCTCGCCGCGCAATGCCCGATCCTGCTGGCACCGGCCATGCACACCGAGATGTGGGAGCACCCGGCGACCCGCGCCAACGTGGACACCGTCGCCGGGTTCGGATATCACATCGTCGGGCCCGATGTGGGGGAGCTTGCCGGCGGTGACACGGGGCCCGGCCGGCTCGCCGAGCCCGAGTCGATCGTTGCCGCCGCCGCCGAGGTGCTGAGCGGCGGAGATCTGGCCGGACTCACCGTCGTGGTCACCGCCGGCGGAACTCGCGAACCGATCGACCCGGTTCGCTTCGTCGGCAATCGCTCCTCCGGCAAGATGGGCCACGCCATCGCGATCGAGGCCGCCCGGCGCGGAGCACATGTGATCCTGGTGACGGCTGCGACGGCACCACCCGAGTCGGGTGTGGAGGTGGTCGGGGTCGAGACGGCCGAAGAGATGGCGGCCGCCGTGACCTCCCGATCCGGCGCCGCCGACATCGCCGTGTTTGCGGCTGCAGTCGCCGACTTCCGCCCCAAGGCGGTCGAACCGACGAAGCTGCGCCGTGCCGACGGCTTGCCACACGTCGAGTTCGAATCGACCCCCGACATCCTGGGGACGGTGGCCGCCTCGGAGCCGCGGCCGTTCATCGTTGGCTTTGCCGCCGAGACCGGTACCGTGGAGGGCGCCGTCGACAAGGCAGTCGCGAAAGGCGTCGACCTGTTGGTTGCCAACGACGTGCTCCGTTCCGACTCCGGTTTCGGAAGCGACACCAACCAGGTGACGCTCGTTTTCCCGGACGGCACCATGGAACCGTGGCCGACCATGTCCAAGCTCGACGTTGCGGCACGCCTGTGGGACCGCATCGCGGCGATGCGGGCCGGGTCCTGACCGACCGCATCGTCCAAGTCGTCCCCGAAGTGGCGGCGTTCGCCGTCGACGACGGCTTCGCCTATCGGGTTCCCGACGACATGTCCGTCGAGGTGGGCGCCATCGTCAGGGTTCCTCTCGGCGGGCGGACGGTGCGCGGCTACGTGACCGACGTGCGGACCGGCGACGGTGATCGCCTCAAAACAGTCAAGACCCGTTCGGGCGATCTCCCCGTCTTCGACGCGAAGCTCTTGGAGACGCTGCGCTGGGCTGCAATTCACTACGTCGCGCCGCTGGCGGCGATCCTTGCCAAGGCATCGCCGCCCAACCTCCCGCGTCGGCGCAAACCCGCGTCGTATCCACCGATCGACGTCGCCGAACCCTCGCCCCTGCCGTCTGTCAGCGACGCCGGTGCCGCCGGCCGCCACCATCGCAGCGTCTTCCTGTCGGCCCGAGCACCGTGGGCGGCCACCATCGGTGCCATCGCCGCTCCTGTGCTGGCAAACGGCAGAAGCGTGATGGTGCTGGCACCCACGCTGCTCGAAGCCGGGCAGCTGCACGCAGACCTCGGCGGGGTCTTCGGAAGTCGCGCGATGGCGGCAACCTCCGCGCTGTCGGCGGCCGAAGCAACCACGACCTGGGTACGCGGCGCCACGACCGGCGGAAGTCTGCTCATCGGTACCCGGGAGATGGCCCTGTGGCCAATCTCCGACCTCGGCCTCGCCATCGTCGTCGACGAGGCACGCCGCGGGTTCAAGGACAAGGCAACACCGACGGTGCACGCTCGGGATCTCATCCGCCGCCGCAGCGCCGTCGAGCGGTTTCCGGCCGTGTTCACCGGCTCAGTGCCGAGTCTCGAACTCATTCACGCCGGCCTCGAGATCACCCCGGTGCGGCACCGGCCGTGGTCGCTCGTCGAGGTGGTCGACCGCAACGTCGAGCCGCCCGGTGGGAGCGTGCTCGGACAGAGCGCGGCGGCCGCCATCAAAGCCGTGGCCGGACGCGGCGGGGATGTGCTCGTCTTCACTCACCGACGTGTCTACGCCGCCGCCTTTCGCTGCGTTCGCTGCGGCGAGTTGCGCCGCTGTGCGCAGTGCGGATCCGGTCCCGACGAAGGCGACACCTGCCGCCGCTGCGGATCGCAGGTGGGGCCATGCTCGAACTGCGGGGGAGCCCGGTTCCAGCCCCTCGGTGCCGGAGCCGGCAGGATCGCCGAGGAACTCAACCGGCGCTTCGGCTCGCGTCGGGCGGGCGCGCCCGGGGAGGGCACACCGATCGTCGTGGCCACCGAGCGCGATCTCATACGCCTCGATGAGTTCGACCTCGCCGTCGTGGTCGACGCCGATTCATTGCTGCTCCGGCCGACCTACCGGAGCGAAGAAGACGCTTTGCGTCTGCTCGTGCGAGTGGCGCAGCAGGTCGGCCGGGGGCGTGGTCGGCGGACGATGGTGCAGACCTCCTTTCCAGAACATCCGGTGATCGAAGCATTGCGACGGGGTGACACGTCTGCGTTCCTCGGCGACGCGCTGGAGCATCGGGCCCGCGACGGCTTTCCACCCGCAGCCGAACTTCTCGTGATCGAGACGAGCACACCGGCGGAGGGGATAGACGCCGAACTTCGGGCCGCATTGGACCCGGGCGTAGCGGTGCTCGGTCCGGCTCCGGCGGGTGACCGGTCCCGCTGGCTCGTAACGGGTCCGGAGCTGCGATCCACCCGCATCCGGCTTCGGCCACTCGTACAGCGATGGCGCGACGGCGGCGTCACGGTTCGCGTCGATGCCGATCCGCTCGATCTCTGAATTCACCGATCCAGCGAGTCGACCAGATCCAGCAGGGCGGCTACGAACGACTCCAGCCCACTCACGAGGGTCTCGAGCTGAGTTCCCGCGACCGGCAGCGACACCGGTACCTCGGCATCCACGGGAATGTCGACTTCGATGGGAAACGACTCCTCGAGCGTGAACGGAACTCGGAGATCGACCGGCACGACCGTGTTCACCGGGACCGTCACTCCGATCGGGATGTCGAGACCGAACGGTCCATCCACCGTGATGGTGGTGTCGAACTCGACATCGATCGGGAGCTGCGTCTGGATCGGGATCTCCACCCGGCGCGAGATGTCGACGGCGGTCCGGATCGTGAACGTCCGTTCGAGATCGATGGTGAACTCGAGCGGTGTATCCCGAAAGGCCTGCAGTTGGGTCAGCGCTGCCGTCAGGTTCGACCGCAACTGCGGGGCGGCGCTCCCCAGCTGGGATTGCAGGTCGATGGCAGCTCCGACGAGTTGGAGGACTCCTTGCTGCGTCTCCTGCAGCGAAGCTTCGGCCTCGCTCAGCCGGGAGCGAGTCGTCGACCGGCCCACGAGCAGGACCGCAACCGCCATGACGAGCGCGGCGACGACGGCGACGAGGGCGTACTGAACCCAGGTTTTCTGCAGGGGCTGCATGAGGCCTCCGGGGGAGCGGAATGGGCGCCGAGCGTAGTGCACGGCACCGCCGGGTGGGTCCGGTGCGGCTGGTTATGCTCCCCGCCCATGGCGATCTTCCCGATTCGTACCTGGGGCGACCCCGTTCTCAGCATGCCGGCAGCACCCGTCGACGGCATCGATGATTCGATCCGGCGCCTCGCCGCCGACATGATCGAAACGATGTACGACGCTCCAGGGGTAGGGCTCGCCGCGCCGCAGATCGGGGTTTCGAAGCGCGTGATCGTCTTCGACTACGGCGAGGGCCCCCACGTCGTGGTCAATCCCGAGCTGGTGGAGACTGATGGCGAGTGGGAGTTCGAGGAAGGCTGCCTCTCGGTCCCCGGCAAGTTCTGGCCCATATCCCGACCCGGATTCGCCCGGGTGCGAGGACTCGATCTCGAGGGTCGCGAGGTCGAACACGCCGGCGACGAACTGCTCGGACGGGTCCTGCAACACGAGATCGACCATCTCAACGGCACATTGCTGCTGCAGCGTCTTTCCAAACGTGTCCGCAAGCAGGCGCTCCGCCAGTTGCGGGACGAAACCCTGGGTCTGGGCTGATGCGGGCGGCATTCCTCGGCACACCCGCTGCCGCCATCCCGTCGCTGGCGGCACTCGCCACCGTCGCCACCATCGACGTCGTCATCACCCGCCCCGACAAACCGCAGCACCGGTCGGCGCGGCCGGTTGCGCCGCCGGTGAAGGACGCCGCGGCCGAATGGGGCTTTCGAGTCGACCAACCCCCGTCGGCTGCCGGGATCGGGGCACTTGTGGCGGATGTCGACGTTGCGGTCGTCGTCGCCTACGGCCGGATCATTCCCGAGGCAGTGCTCGAGTCGGTTCCCTTCGGGTTCGTGAACGTGCACTTCTCGCTACTGCCCCGCTGGCGCGGAGCCGCCCCGGTGCAGCACGCTCTTCTTGCCGGCGACACGACGACCGGGGTGTCGCTGATGCAACTGGACGCCGGTCTCGATACCGGGCCGGTTCTGGGCAGCCTCGAGGTCCACATCGGCGAGGACGAACGGGCCGGCGAACTCACGGCACGGCTGGCCGGCCACGGCGCCGAGCTCCTGGCAACGGTGCTGCCCGCCTATGTCGGGGGCCGCGTTGCGCCGGAACCGCAGCCGCGGGAAGGTGCGACTCGGGCTCCTGCGGTGACGACCGGCGACGCCCGAATCACCGCCGACCACACCGCCGCGGCCGTCGTGCGCGCCGTCCGCGCCTTCCATCCCAAACCGGGGGCGTGGGCCGTGATCGACGGAGAGCGCTTCAAGATCCACGACGCCATACTGGCGCCGGCGGGACCTCCGCCGGGGACGATCGACACGGTCGGCGACGCGGTCGTACTCGGAGCGCCGGACGGTCACGTCGAGCTGTTGACCGTCCAGCCCCAGGGAAAGGCCCCGATGCCGGCCGAGGCGTGGATGAACGGGCGCCGGGGAGCAGTTGCGACGCTCGACCCGTAGCGACCGATGGGTCGCGGAAACTAGCCTCGCGCTTCGTGACCACGACCGCCGCCAAGAACGATCCACGCACCATCTTCGGTTGGGCCATGTACGACTGGGCCAACTCGGCGTATGCGACCACGATCGCCGGCGCAATCCTGCCGGCGTTGTTCGCCGACGAAATCGTTCCCGACGACGGATTCGAGTTCCTCGGTTCGTCGTTCAGCGGGGAGACCATGTGGGCGGCAGTCGTCGGCGTCGGCGCATTCGTCCTGTTCCTCGTCACACCGGTCCTGGGTGCGATCGCCGACTACACGGCCACCAAGCGCCGATTCCTGCGTGCCTTCGCCTGGGTCGGAGCAGGCACGAGTCTGCTCCTCGCGCTGATGGGGGAGGGGGACGTCGCCCTGACGCTGGGTCTCTTCCTCGTCGCCCAGATGGGTTTCGTCGGAGCCAATGTCTTCTACGACGGCTTCCTACCGGATATCAGCACCGACGACACGATCGATCGCGTGTCATCGAAGGGGTTCGCCCTCGGGTATATCGGCGGGGGTCTCCAGTTGCTTCTCGCCGCTGTGCTGATCGTTCTCCACGAGTCGATCGGCATCAGCGAGGCGTCCGCGGCACGCTACGGCATCGCCATGGCCGGGCTGTGGTGGTTCGGCTTTTCCCTGATCGCGCTGAGCCGCATTCCGGAGACCGGAACCCGGCGTGACCTTCCGCCCGATCTGGCGGATCTGCCACCGGTGCGGGCCTACGCCCGAATCGGGTTCCGCCGAACGCTGGCCACTACGAAACGACTGCTGAAGTTTCCCCAGTTGCTGCTGTTCGTGGTTGCGTTCATGTTCTACAACGACGGGGTCCAGACCACCATCAACCTGACGTCGGTCTACGCAACCGACACCCTGGAGCTCGAAACCGAGACCATCCTGATTGCCTTCCTCCTCGTCCAGTTCATTGCGTTCTTCGGGGCACTCGGATTCGGAGCACTGGCCGATCGAATCGGCACCAAGCAGGCAATCGTTGCTTCCCTCTTCATCTGGTGCGGCGTCGCCATCGGAGCGTTCCTCCTCCCCAAGGAAGCGGCACTTCCCTTCTATGCACTTGCCATCGTCGTGGGCTTCATCCTCGGGGGAGTGCAGGCGCTCAGCCGCAGCCTGTACGGTTCGATGATTCCCGAGGAGGCCTCGGCCGAGTTCTACGGATTCTTCTCCGTCTTCTCGAAGTTCTCCGCCATCTGGGGTCCCCTCATCTTCGCCGTGATCAGCGCCGCCAGCGGTTCGGGACGGCCGGCGATCCTGTCGATCATCGTGTTCTTCATCATCGGCATCGTCCTGTTGAGCCGCCTGGACGTCGCTGCCGCCAGAGCTTCCCGAGATCGGTGGAACTTCGAGGGAGTCGAGCCGGACGTCGTCGGCTAGCTAGTCGATCACAACGCCGTCGAGCGGTTCGTCGGGCGGCGGATATGCGAGATCGAGGGATCTGAGGGTATCGATGATCACCGAGCTCACCACGAGGTTCCGATACCACTTGCGATTCGCCGGGACCACGTACCACGGGGCGAAGTCGGTGCTGGTGGCAGACAACGCGGCCTCGTAGGCCGCCCGGTACTCCTCCCACCTGGCTCGTTCGGCGAGATCGCCCACGTTGAACTTCCAGTGCTTGGTGGGATCGTCGAGGCGCGCCTGGAGGCGTCGCTTCTGCTCGGCGAGATCGATGTGGAGGAAGAACTTGACGATCGTCGTTCCCTCGTCCGCCAGCAGCCGTTCGAACTCCGTGATGTGCCGGTACCGCCGCGACCACCGCGCTTCGGGAACGAGTCCGTGCACCCGAACCACGAGGACGTCCTCGTAATGGCTGCGGTTGAAGATGACGATCTCGCCGTCTGCGGGGGTGTGGTGGTGGACCCGCCACAGGTAGTCGTGGGCCAACTCCTCGGGTGTCGGCTTCTTGAAGCTCGCCACCGTGACCCCCTGCGGGTTGACGCCGCGGAACACGTGACGGATCGTTCCGTCCTTCCCACCGGTGTCCATCGCCTGCAGCACGATCAAGAGCTTGTGGCGCTGCTGCGCCCACAGCACTTCCTGCAGGCTGCGCAGCTCATCGCGCAGCTCACGCAGCCGGGCCCGGCCGGCGGCCTTGTCTCCGGCGAAGTACTGCTGGTCGGCCGGATCCCGCTGTGACAGGTCTACGGTCGTTCCGGGTTCTATTCGATAGGCATCCATGGGCGGAGAGGCTACCGGGATGCCGGTTCCCGTCACCACCCACCGCTATCCTGCGCGGACCGTGCGCAAGCCCCCCCGCATCGCGCCTTCCATCCTCGCCGCCGACTTCGCCCGACTCGGCGAAGACGTGGCGCGGGTTGCCGGGCACGTCGACATGCTCCACATCGACGTGATGGACGGTCATTTCGTGCCCAACATCTCGCTCGGTATTCCCGTCATCCGATCCCTCCGCAGAGCCACGGACCTCTACTTCGACTGCCACCTGATGACGACGAACCCCGACGCCTTTCTCGACGAACTCAGCGATGCCGGCGCCGACCTCGTGACGATGCACATCGAGGCCTGCCCAGATCCACGGGGTGCGGCGGCTCGAGCGCGCACGGCAGGACTCGATTTCGGGTTGGTGCTCAACCCGACGACCCCGATCGATGCCGTCGCACCGTTTCTCGAACTCTGCGACCTCCTGCTGATCATGTCGGTGCAGCCCGGATTCGGAGGGCAGGCGTTCAAGGACGAGATTCTCCCGAAGGTCGAGGCGGCGAGAAATCTGGTTGACTCCCAGGGGTTGACGACCGATATACAGGTCGACGGCGGTATTACGCCGGAGACCGGCGCAATGGCGCGCAAGGCCGGAGCCGATGTGTTCGTGGCCGGAACGGCCATTTTCAGAGCGCCCGACCCGGTAGCCGCCGTCGAGGAACTGCGTGCTGCCCTGGAGACCGCCGACTGATGAACGAAAAGATCCTCATCGCCGACGACGATCCGGACATCCTTCAGTTCGTCCGGATGAATCTGGAGCTGGAGGGCTTCACGGTGCAGACCGCCATGAGCGGCCCCGAGGCACTCCAGGTCGCCAAGGATTCGCCGCCCGACCTGGTGCTTCTGGACATCATGATGCCGGAAATGGACGGGCTGACGGTGCTCCGCAGGCTACGCACGATGCCGGCCACCATGAACGTCGCCGTCATCCTCCTCACGGCAAAAGCCCTGGCGGAGGACCGGGTGAAAGGCCTCGACCTCGGAGCCGACGACTACATCACCAAGCCGTTCGACCTCGAGGAACTGGTGGCACGGGTCAAGACCGTGCTGCGCCGGGCCCAGGCTATGCGCGATCTCTCTCCGCTGACCGGCCTCCCCGGCAATTTCCGGATCTCCCGGGAGTTGGAGCAGCGCGTCGAGAGCGGAAAGCCGTTCGCGCTGGCGCACATCGACCTCGACAACTTCAAGTCTTTCAACGACCACTACGGGTTCATGCGGGGAGACTCGGTGATCAAGTTCTCCGCTCATGCCCTCCTGGAAGCGGCGGGGGAGTGCGGTGACAGCGATGCCTTCGTCGGCCACGTCGGCGGCGATGACTTCGTCGCCGTCGTCGATCCGGATCACATCGAGGATTTCTGCAAAGCAGCGATCCGCATCTACGACGACGGAATCCTCGACTTCTACGACACGGCCGATGCCCTGCAGGGATTCATCGAGGTCACCGACCGGCGCGGCGAGCGCCACGCCTTTCCCATCTCGTCGATTTCGATGGGGGTGGCCACCAACTCGCAGCGCCAGATCACGAGCGAGTGGGAGGCGTCGGCGATTGCCTCCG
>JBFIQU010000043.1:0-11769 GCA_041609395.1 Acidimicrobiia bacterium
ATCGTCTTCGTGTGGTTCGGGGCGCTCAAGGTGCTCGACGTCACCCCGGTCACCGACCTCGTCGCCAACACCGTCTACTGGGTGGATCCGGGCTGGTTCGTCCCGGTCCTGGGCTGGGTGGAAGTCGCGGTCGGGATCGGGCTCATCATGCGGCGCGCCATGCGCATCGTCCTCTTTTTCTTCCTCGCTCAGATGGCGGGAACGTTCCTGGTGATGGTCGTCCAGCCCGAGGTCGCGTTCCAGGACGGGAACGTGTTCAAACTCACCGTCGAGGGCGAGTTCGTGATCAAGAATCTCGTGCTCCTCGCCGCAGGTCTCGTCGTGGGCGCCACGGTCCGCAGAGGGAGCGAACGCCTCTAGCAGGGTCTGCCGGGAGCCGGCATCGCGGTGCTACCGTCGCCGCATGCAGATCACCACCGCCATGCTGGCCGATGCGGCGCAGGTGCAAGCAGGCAAACTCTTCGTCCTCGGCGGAGGATTCGACACGATCACGACCAAAGCACTGCCCGCGGTCCATCGTTCGCTGGCGCTGGTACTCGTTGCTCAGGTCGGGCCCGACGAGCGGCACCGCGACCTCGACATCGAGATCACGCTCGTCGACGAAGACGGGCGGCCCACGGGTGTCGAGGCCAAGGGAAAGTTGCGGGTCGGCACGCCGCCGAACCTCCCGCCGGGAGCGTCGAGCACGGTCCCGATGGTGAGCCCCTTCCACAACATCCAACTCCCGAGCGCCAAGGGGTACGTCTTCATCGTCGCGCACGACGGCGTTGAACTGGCGCGGGTGCGGTTCCGGGTCGTCGAAGCCCCTTGAACCGGGTCTTCACGCTCCCGAACATCGTCTCCTTCATTCGCATCGGCCTCGTGCCGGTCTTCCTCTGGTTGCTGCTGGGGTCGGACGACGTTGCCGCAGCGGGGTGGTTACTCGGTTTCATCGGCGCCACGGACTGGATCGACGGCTATCTCGCCCGGCGGCTCAACCAGGTGTCCGAGCTCGGCAAGATCCTCGATCCCGTCGCCGATCGTCTCGCGGTCGTTTCCGCCTTGATCGGGGGGTTGATCGCCGGCGTACTGCCTGCCTGGTTCGCCGTTGCCCTTCTGGTTCGGGAGGTTCTGGTGGCGCTCGGTGCGCTGTACGTGGCCGCCCGCACCCAAGCGAAGATCGAGGTGCGCCGGATCGGCAAGCTGGCCACCTTGCTGGTCTACGCCGCCGTGGCCTGGTATTTCGTCGGCGACGGAGCCGACTTCGATCCGCTGATCTGGGCCGCATGGATCGCCGGTCTTCCGGGCCTGCTTCTCTACTACGTCGCGGCGGGCCTGTATGTAGGTGACGTGAGACGCGCCCTGGCGGCTGCGGAGTAAGCTCGCCCGGGACGAGGGAGGAGTCAGACCGAGATGGATGTGCGGGCCGACCGCAGATACACCGACGAGCACGAGTGGGCGAAGCTGGAGGACGGCAACCGGGTCAGGGTGGGCATCACCGACTACGCCCAGGACGCCCTCGGCGACATCGTCTACGTCGATCTGCCGGACGTCGGCAAGACGGTTGCCAAGGGCGACACCATGGCCGAGGTGGAATCCACGAAATCGGTCGGGGAGGTGTACGCCCCGGTGGCGGGCACGATCGTCGCCGTGAACGGGTCGCTCGCCGACGCACCCGAGACCGTCAACCTGAGTCCGTTCGACGACGGCTGGATCGTGGTTCTCGAAGTCGAGGACGCCTCGGGGCTCGACGAGCTGCTCGATGCCGACGCCTACCGGGGGATCACCGAGTAGCGGTTCGGCCGGGACGGCGGCGCCTGCGCGCGACCGGAGACACCCCGGTGTGGGGACGCACCGGTTGCGTCATACCCCCCAACTACCATTGCCGCCATGGATGAGCGTCACGAATCCGATATGTCCGAGGGCGTCGAGGTCGAACACGAACCGACTATCTCGTTTCTTCCCGACGTCGCCGAGCACCCGACGGCGGCCGAGGAACGCCTCCACGGAGCATTCGGCTACGCCCTGGTCGTCGAGAAAGGACCGCGTGCCGGCATGGCCTACGTGCTCGCACCCGGCAAGACGACCGTCGGGCGCAGTCCCGACGCCGGCATCTTCCTCGACGATGTCACGGTTTCCCGTCACCACGCCCATTTCGAAGTCGACACGGGACGGCTGCGGGTTGTCGACGAGGGATCGACGAACGGCACCTATGTCAACCGTACCCGCGTGGACGACGCAGCCCTCGAGCCCGGAGACGAGGTCATCATCGGGAAATACCACCTGATCGTGGCCAGGGGTGATGAGTAGGAAACGCAGCATCGGAGAGGCGATCAACCTGCTGCGAGAGGAATTCCCCGACGTCAGCGTGTCCAAGCTGCGGTTCCTCGAGGGCCAGGGGCTCATCAAGCCGGAGCGCAGCAGTACGGGGTACCGGGTCTTCACCGACGACGACCTGTCCCGGGTCCGCTACATCCTGCGCCAGCAGCGCGACCACTACCTCCCGTTGAAAGTGATCAAGTCCAAGCTCACCGCCTGGGAACGGGGCGAGGATCCACCGCCCGATCCGCTGCCAGACGGTCCGCCACCCGAGACCTACTTCGCATCCTCCGGCGTCTCCCTGAAGCCGGACGAGTTGGCGCGTGCCTCCGGACTCACCCGGGGGCAGATCGACGGGCTCGTCGAACACGGTCTGCTGTCGCCGATGGATCTCGGCAAGGGGCAGGTCGTGTTTCGCGACGACGATCTCGTGATCGCCCGGGCCGCTCGCCGCCTGCTCGGTCACGGGCTCGAACCGCGGCATCTGCGGACGCTGCGGCTCGCCGTCGACCGCGAGGTGGACCTCGTGCGCGGCCTCACCGAGCCGATGCTGCGCCACCGCAACCCGGCGAATCGCCGCATGGCAGCCGAGATCCTCGCCGACTGCGCCCAGGCGAGCCGCGACGTGCAGGCAACGCTGTTGCGCAACCGGTTGCGCGATCTCCTCGAGGGATGAACTCGATGCGAGGCCTGGTCACAGCCGTCGTCGTCGCCCTGGTCCTGGCTACACCGGGTCCGGCCGGTGCGCTGCCACCGCCGATCCTTCGCGACCGGCCTCCGCCCGAGGTCGCCGCCGACGCCTGGCTTCTCGTCGATGCCGGATCCGGTGCCGAGCTCGCCGCATTCGACGCCGGCACGCCGCGCCCCATGGCCTCGGTGACGAAACTCATGACGGCCCTCGTCGTGGTCGAGAACACGAGCCCCGACGAGATCGTCGTGATCAGCGAGTCCGCCGCTGCGACCGGGGAGGCAGAGATCGGTCTGGTGCCCGGCGAAACGTGGACCGTTCGCGAGCTCCTCGCCGCAACCCTCGTGCGGTCCGGCAACGACGCCGCGGTGGCTCTCGCCGAACACGTAGGCGGCGGCGACGCTGCCACGTTCGTGGCGATGATGAACGAAAAGGCAGCCCAGCTAGGCCTCGTCGACACCAGCTTCGCCAACCCGCACGGCCTCGACGATCCGGACCATTACACGAGCGCCCGCGATCTTGCTGCTCTGGCCGTCGTGGCGCTGGCCGATCCGCTGATCGCCCGCACCGTGCGCACCCATGTCGTGAAGTTTCGACCCGACCCCCAGGGCAGGTCCCGCCGTGCCATCAACACGAACCGCCTCCTCGGCGCCTACCCGGGCGTTGTCGGGATGAAGACCGGCTACACCGGTGACGCCGGGCGAGTTCTGGTCGCCGCGGCCGACATCGGGGGGCGGATCCTCATCTCGGTCGTCATGAACGCCGAGGATCACTTCGATGCGACCCGCCGCCTCTTCGAATACGGATACGAGACGGCAGGGCTGCGCGATGCGCTGCTGCGGCCTCTGGCGATGCAAGAGGGAGGCGGCGGGCCGGAGAGCGTCGAGCTGCCCGACTGGCTTCGGGTGAGGCTGGAGGCCACCCCCACGTTGGCGCCGGGAAGCGATGCGTTGACCGACCCGCTGACGACCCCCGGAGGTATGGCGCTCGTCGCCGCCCTCGGCCGCATGATCGACATGCTGCCCGGAACCCAATCCGGGGCGGCACCGTGAGTGCGCCCATCGTCGAGGTGATCGACGCCGACACGATTTCGCGACGCGTCGCCGAACTCGGGTCGGAGATCATGGCGGACTATCCGGACGGGCCGCCGGTCCTCGTCATGGTGCTCCACGGCTCGGTGCCGTTCGGTGCCGACCTGATACGGCACATGCCATACGAGGTCGAAGCCGACTTCCTGGCCCTCACCAGATTCGGCGAGGAGGGCCGCGTCAACATCGCCATGGACACGTCGATCTCGCTGGAGGGCCGCCACGTGCTCGTCGTCGAGGACCTCGTCGACACCGGGCTGACGCTCGTCACGATGCGGCGCCTGCTCGAAGCGCGCAACCCGGCATCGGTGCGGGTCGTGGCGCTGCTCGACAAGGCGCCCCGCCGGATCGTCGATGTCGCGGTCGAGTACCGCGGATTCGAGGTGGGAGACGAGTTTCTGCTCGGCTACGGGCTGGATTGGGAAGGCCGCTATCGGAACCTGCCGTCGCTGTGGGCGGTGCTCGACCTTGTCGCGTTCACCGAAGATCCCGACGTTCTGGCCCGAGCAGCCTTCCCGGCGCCGCCTGATAGGCTCGCCCCGTGAGTGAGAACGTCCCGCTCGAACTGGTCGGCGTCCGCATCGAACTACCGACCAACCAGCCGATCGTGCTGCTGCGCGAGGTCGGAGGAACCCGTTATCTCCCGATCTGGATCGGTGCCAACGAGGCGACGGCCATCGCGTTCGCCCTCGAAGGCGTCGAGGTCGAGCGACCGCTGACCCACGACCTGCTCAAAGCAGTCTCAGAGGCACTCGCCGGAGCAGTGGATCGAGTGGTCGTCACCGAGCTGCGCGATGGAATCTTCTACGCGGATCTCATATTCCGCCAGGCCGACAAGGAGGTCGTGGTCTCGTCGCGGCCGTCCGACGCGATTGCGCTGGCGGCCCGCACGTCCGCTCCGCTGTTCGCCGCCCCTGCCGTGCTCGACGAGGCCGGTGTCGAGATACGCGACGAATCCGAAGAGGAGGAAGTCGAGCGATTCCGTGAGTTCCTCGAGAACATCGCGCCCGAAGACTTCGGGAACGCCCAGTCGTGACCTGAGGAGGGCGTCCTGAACCTGGTCCGGCGCGTTCAATTCGGATCCGCATTCCTCATCTTGACCCTGGCGGTTGGAACGCTGGGGTACATGACCATCGAAAAGCTCGGGTTCGTCGATGCCCTGTACACGACCGTCATCACCATCACCACGGTCGGGTTCCAGGAGCCGACCGGTGGATTCGACGCCGGCGGGAGGTTGTTCACGATCTTCGTGCTCGTCGTCGGCCTGGGTGCGGCGTTTTACACTGCGGGCTCCGCAATCGAGCTCGCGGTCGAGCGGTTCGTCGGAGGAGAGCGGAGCGGGAGAAAGATGCAGCAGACCATCGACGCCCTCCACGACCATGTGATCGTCTGCGGGTTCGGTCGCGTCGGGCGCAACACCTGGCAGCGGCTTCAACCGCAGACGAAGGCGGTCGTGATCGAAGAGGATCCCGAGCGCGCCGAACGCGCCCGTGAGGCCGGCGCACTGGTGGTCCAGGAGGACGCCACCCACGACGAGGCGCTCCTCGCCGCCGGTATCGATCGCGCCCGCTCCCTCATTGCCTGCGTGCGCAACGACGCCGACAACATGGTGATCGTGCTGTCGGCCAAGGCTCGCCGACCCGACCTCCTCGTCGTTGCCAGGGCGACCGCCATCGAAGCCGAGCGAAAGCTGCGGATGGCCGGCGCCGACCGCGTCGTCGCTCCCCAGGTGGTGGGGGCGCACCGGCTCGCCGCGCTGGCAGAACAGCCGGAGATCACCGAATTCCTCGACCTCATGTTCGCCGGGCGCATGGTGCAGTTCCTCGTCGAGCAGTTCAGAGTCGACGACGGGGCCGCGGTGGCGAACGTGTCGCTGCGTGAATCAGACATCCGGCGCCGGGCCGGTGCCCTGGTCCTCGCCGTGCAGGAACCGGACGGGCGGATCACTCTCAATCCGGACCCCGATTTCGTCATCCGCCCGGGTCAGGTCATCTACGGCATCGGGACCACCGAGCAAGTCGAGGCGCTCGCCGCCATGACCTCCGGCGACTGAGCACGGTCCTCGAATCCGGACGGTCAATCGCTCGCGCTGGTTCCCCGGCGCTTGGTGAGCGCATCCGGCCACGGAGCTGCGGTTGTCCACGGAGTTATCCACAGAAAGTGTTGACAACTCCGGTGACGCGGGGGTAGTTTCACCTGGGTAGTTCCCACGACGGAATTACAATCGTGTAAGCTATCATCCCTGCGAGGAGGATGACAGGTGACGGAGCACGGCTATCGAGCCCCCCAGGTTTGCAAACTCGTCGGCATCACATACCGGCAACTCGACTACTGGGCCCGGACCCAACTGCTGACACCCTCTCTGCAGACCGCGCACGGCTCCGGCTCACAGCGCCGCTACTCCTTCACCGACATCGTCCAGCTCAAGGTGATCAAGAGCCTGCTCGACGCCGGCATGAGCTTGAAGAAGATCCGCCAGGCCATGGACATCCTCCGCGACGAGCTGCGCAGTGAGACGCCGCTCGCCGACGTGACCCTGCTCTCCGACGGCCGCACCATCTACGCCGCTCACAGCCCCGACGAGGTCGTCGACGTGTTCAAGAGCGGCCAGGGCGTGTTCGGCATCGCCGTCGGACCCGTTCAAGAGGAACTCGAAGGCGAGATTCTCCGTCTCTTCCCCGAGACCGCGACCGACGACGACGTCGGCGAAGACCTTCCCCCAACCGCAGAGGGAAGCGCCACCTGAGTCAGCACGACGACTTCGATGTAAACCCGGCCGATCTGGTCGATTTCGCTCACGACAGTGAGCGGCAGTTCGCCCAACTCCTCGATTTCTACGGCATCGACTGGGACTACGAGCCGAGATCGTTCCCGATCGAGTTCGACGACGATGGCATGCCGGCGAAGTTCTTCACCCCCGACTTCTATCTCCCGGACGAGGATCTGTTCATCGAGATCACGACGATGAACCAGAAACTCGTCACGAAGAAGAACGGGAAGATCAGGCGCCTCCGCCTCCTGTACCCGGAGATCAACTGCAAGATCTTCTACCAGCGGGACTACCTGCATCTGCTCGTCAAATACGGTCTCGAAGAGCCCGAAGACGCCGACATGCCGCCGGCACCGACCCGGATTCCCGGACCACTCCAGGTCGTCGATCTCGGCGAGGAAGAAGCCGCCGGCTGAGCGGGTAGGCTCGTCGGGTCAATGGACCGTTCGCCGCTGCACGATCTCAACGCCGAACTCGGCGCGCGTTTCGTCGACTTCGCCGGATGGGAGATGCCCGTTCAATTCGAGGGGGTCATCGCCGAGCACCAGGCCGTCCGGAGCGAGTGCGGGGTCTTCGACGTCTCGCATCTCGGGCGTTTTCAGCTTTCCGGCCCTGGCGCTACCGACCTGCTGCAAACCCTGCTGTGCAACGACGTCGCCCGGATCACGCCGGGACGGGCCCAGTACACGATGGCGCTCAATCCTCATGGCGGCGTCATCGACGACATCATCGTCTGGCGGATGGACGACGACGACTATTGGGTGTTGCCCAACGGAGCCAACTACGACACGATCGTCGAACGTTTCGGGGCCGCAGCTCCGTCCACCGTCACCGTAACCCCGCGCCGGCACGACACTGCGCTCGTCGCCGTGCAAGGACCCGCGGCGCCCGGCGTGATGGCGCAGGTCCTCGGCGACAAACCCGGCCGCTTCCGGGTCATCGAGGCTGCGTTCGACGGGCATCCGATCGTTGCCGCCGGGACCGGGTACACCGGTGAACGGGGCGGGGAGCTGGTCGTCGCCGCTGCGGGAGCGCCGGCGCTGACCCGGGCGCTCCTTGCAGCAGGCGCCGTCGCATGCGGGCTCGGGGCGCGCGATACGCTCCGTCTCGAGATGGGGTTCCCACTGTGGGGCCAGGACCTCGACGAGGACACCACGCCGCTCGAGGCCGGTCTCGAGTGGGTGGTCGACTGGGACCACGACTTCGTGGGTCGGGAGGCGCTGCAACGCCAGCGAGACGACGGACTCACCAAACGCCTCGTCGCGTTCGTGATGGAGGGACGAAGCATCGCTCGCCACGGCTACCCGCTGCGGGCGGACGGGTCGAGCGGGACGGTCGCAAGCGGGAACTACAGTCCGGGTCTCGGCCGCGGCATCGGCATGGGCTATCTGTCGCCGCCAGCCGCCGTGTCCGAGGTCGAGGTGGAGATACGGGGAACGTGGACGGCGGCCCGGGCCGTCGACCCGCCGTTTCTCGGGAAGGACTGACGTTGGACTTCACGCCGCACACGGAGGCGGACGTCGAGCGGATGCTCGGCGCAATCGGACTTGCCGACATCGACGACCTGTTCGCCCACCTGCCCGCAACCGTCCGCATCGACCGCCCGCTGCGCCTCCCCGGCCCGCTCTCCGAACCCGAGGTCATCGAGATGGTCGATGCCTACGGCGCCAAGAACCGGTCGCGCCTCGTATGTTTCGCCGGCGGCGGGATCTACGACCACTACCTGCCCCCGGTCGTGCGCACGCTCACGATGCGCCCCGAGTTCGTGACCGCCTACACCCCGTATCAGCCCGAAGTGAGTCAAGGAGTCCTCCAGGTCCTCTTCGAGTTTCAATCGATGGTCGCCGCCATCATGGGCCTCGACGTCGCCAACGCCTCCCTCTACGACGGGGTGACCGCCGTCGTCGAGGCCATGAACATGGCCGTGGCCGCGACCGGGCGCGACGTCGTATGGGTTTCCCGCGGCCTGAGTCCCCGGGCTCGCGAGGCCCTGGCCACGTTCGCCTCGGCGCGTGGCATCGATCTCGTCGAGCATCCGATGGTCGGAGGGCGTACCGCCTGGGACGCCGCGGCAGCGGGTCCGCCCGCAGCGGTGATCTTCGGCCAGCCCAACTACCTGGGGATCATCGAGGACTACGCAGCCGCCACCGACCTGGCGCACGGCACAGGGGCCCTCAGCGTGGCGCTCGTCGACCCGATGACGCTCGGAGTTCTGCGAACGCCGGGCAGTGCCGGGGTGGATATCGCAGTGGCCGAGGGTCAGCCGCTGGGGAACCCGAGGTCGTTCGGCGGGCCGGTCGTGGGACTGCTGGCCACCAAGCTCGACCAGGTTCGTCGTATCCCGGGCCGCCTCATCGGCCGTACCGTCGACGGCGACGGGCAGACCGCCTACGTCATGACCTTGCGCACCCGGGAACAGGACATCCGTCGCGAGAAGGCTTCGTCGAACATCTGCACCAACCAGTCGCTCAACGCCGTGGCCGCCGCCGTGCACTTGGCGTGGCTGGGGCCGGGGGGTCTGGCTGAGGTGGGGCGCCAATCGGCTGCGAAGGCCCGTTATCTCGCCAAGCGCCTCGGACAGCTCCCCGGGGTCACGGTCGCCGTCGAGGCTCCCTTCGTGCGCGAGTTCCCGGTGCTGCTGCCGGTCGATCCGGCACGGGTCGTCGCCGCCATGGCCGATCGTGGATTCCTCGCCGGGCTCCCGCTGGCGGGCGACTACCCCGAGTTCCCAGGTGGACTCCTCGTTGCCGTCACCGAACGCCGGACCCGACGCCAGCTGGACGGCTTCGCCGACGCTCTGAAGGAGGTGATCGCCGATGGCTGATCCGGCAGGGCCGGCCGCTTCGTCACCGCTGGTCGGTGCCGCCGCCGAACCCACCCTGCGCGACCTCTCCGTCGCCGGGCGCCGCGCCTGGAGTTTCCCCGAGCTCGACGTACCAGGGGCAGCCCTCGACCTGCCCGAGGCCGCCGCGGAGCTCCCGGCGCTCCCGGAGGTGGGGGAGCGCGACCTCGTAGCGCACATCAACCGGCTGGCCCAGCGCAATTTCGCCGTCGACATCGGTGCCTACCCCCTCGGGTCCTGCACGATGAAGTACAACCCGAAGATCTGCGACTGGGCGGCGGAGCACCCGGACTTCCGCGACCTGCATCCGGGCACCCCGGCCCACTCGGTGCAAGGCGCGCTCGAGGTGCTCCTCGCAGCCGAGGAAGTGCTGTGCGAGATCACCGGCATGGAGCGCGCCAGCTTCCAGCCGCCGGCGGGCGCATCCGGCGAGATCACCGGACTCCTCATCATGCGGGCCTACCACCAGGAGCGGGGGCGGCAGCGCACCAAGGTGCTCATCCCCGACTCCGCCCACGGGACCAACCCGGCGTCGGTGTCGCTCGCCGGCTACCGGGCGGTCCAGGTGCCGTCCAACGAACACGGGCTCGTCGACATCGATGCGCTCGAAGCCATGATCGACGACGACGTGGCCGGCCTCATGCTGACGAACCCGAATACCGTCGGCCTCTTCGAGGAAGACATCGTGCAGATGGCCGAACTGGTGCACGCCGTCGACGGACTCGTGTACTACGACGGAGCCAACCTCAACGCGATCCTCGGTGTGGTCCGCCCCGGCGACATGGGGTTCGACATCGTTCACTCCAACCTCCACAAGACCTTCGCCACGCCGCACGGCGGGGGAGGTCCCGGATCGGGGCCGGTGGCCGTCACCGGCCGGCTGGCCCCGTATCTGCCGGGCCCCATGCCGGAGCGGCTGGACGATGGCAGCGTCGGCTGGGTGATGCCGTCGGCGTCGATCGGCAGGGTGCACGGCAACCACGGCAACTTCCTCGTCGTGCTGCGGGCACTGACGTACATGCGGGCTCTGGGAGGTACCGGGCTGCGCCGGGTTGCGGAGCGGGCGGTGCTCAACGCCCGATACCTCGCCCACATGCTCTCGGCGGCATACGACATCCCGTACGACAAGCCCTGCATGCACGAGTTCGTTGCCAGCGCCAAACGAATCAAAAACGAGACCGGAGTGCGTGCCATGGACCTGGCCAAGGCTCTTCTCGACCACGGGATCCACGCTCCGACGATGTACTTCCCGCTCATCGTCGACGAGGCGCTCATGATCGAACCCACAGAGACCGAATCGCCCGAGACGGTCGAAGCGATGGCGGCCGCCTTCGCCGATCTGGCGGTGGCGGCGCGCACGTCGCCGGAGGAGCTCCACGAAGCACCGCACCGGACGCCGGTACGGCGGCCCGATGAAGCACGGGCGGCCCGGCACCTGGTCGTCACCTGGTCGATGGAAGACGGGGATGACTGAGGTCGTCGGTATCGACATCGGTGGGTCGGGGATCAAGGGTGCTCGCGTCGACGTGACGAGCGGACGGCTGATCACCGACCGGTTTCGCGTCAAGACGCCGCAACCGTCGCTGCCCGAGGCCGTTGCCGACGTCTTCGCCCAGGTCGTAGACCAGGCCGGTCTCACTCCCGTCGTCGGCTGCACGTTTCCGGCGATCGTCCAGCACGGCATCGTGCGCAGCGCCGCCAATGTCGACCACTCCTGGATCGGAACCGACGGGGCGGCCTTGTTCCGGAAGCGAATCGAGAGACCCGTCGTCCTCCTCAACGATGCCGACGCAGCCGGCCTCGCCGAGATGCGATTCGGGGCCGGGCGCGAGGAATCGGGCGTCGTACTGCTGCTGACCTTCGGGACGGGCATCGGGAGCGCGCTCTTCATCGACGGCACGCTCGTACCCAACACCGAACTCGGCCACCTGTTCATGAGCGACGGCGCCGTGGCCGAGGATGAGGCCGCAGCACGGCTGCGTGAGGAGAACGAACTCACCTGGGACGAGTGGATTGCCCGGGTCCAGGTGTATCTCGACCACATCGACCGCCTGTTCTCGCCCGATCTCGTGATCTTCGGCGG
>JBFIQU010000044.1:0-11758 GCA_041609395.1 Acidimicrobiia bacterium
CATGGCCGCGTATCAACCGTTCTTCTTCGGAGGTGTCGCCCGCACGGGTATCGCCGTCGGGACGATCGTGGCCATCGGCAGTGCGCCGATTCTGGCCGGCGTGCTCGGCCGGGCAGTGCGATCGGAACGGGTAACCGTGGCCTGGCTGGGCGCGACCGTTGTGGCCCTCACCGGGACGGGGCTGCTGGTCTCGGGTGGAGAGGAGATCGGGATCGACGTCGCCGGAATCGCAATGGCGCTGGGCGCCGGCGCCTCGTATGCCGTCTTCGCCGTAGCCGCCAAGGGCCTCCTCGATACCCAGCCCGCCACCGCGGTCATGGCGGCGGTCTTCACCGGCGCTGCGCTCCTTCTCACGCCGTACGCCTTTGTCGACGATCTCGACTGGCTCGCCACCGGGCGCGGGGTCACAGTCGTCGTCCATCTCGGAGTGATCACCACCGCCGCGGCCTATCTCCTCTACTCCGCCGGGCTGCGCCGCATCGACGTCGGATCGGTGGCAACGCTGACGCTCGGCGAGCCGTTGACGGCGGCGCTGCTCGGCATCGTCGTCGTCGGCGAAACCCTCAGCGTGCGCGCCTGGCTTGGCGCCGGACTCGTTGCCGCGGCACTGGTCGCAGTGTCGCGGCAGGGACGCCATGTCGAACCACTTCCGCCGCCCGATAGAGTGAGACGATGAGCCGTGAAACCGCAGACATCGTCATCGTCGGCGCCGGGATCATGGGCCTCGCTGCGGCCTATCAGGTGACCCGACGCAGCACCCTCAGCGTGATCGTCGTCGAAAAGGGCGGCGGACCCGGCGAAGGCTCCACCGGCGCCTCGGCGGCCGTGCTGCGGCAGCGGTACACCCATCCCGAGATGATCCGGGTCGCGCGCGGCGGCCTTCTTGCGTTCCGGGACTGGGCCGGCTTCACCGGCCTCGCCGAGCCCAGAGCCCATTTCCGCAACATCGGCGTGCTGTGGATGACCGGCGAGAACCGGGAGGCGGTCGACGCCGAGTGCGTCCGCCTTCGCAACGAGTCGGTCGATGCCGTGGTCCTCGATACCGACGGGCTGCGGGAACGGTTCCCGGCGCTTTCGGCCTGCGGAACCCCGTTCGACCTCACCGGCGAGATCGAACACGAATGCGCCGACCACGACGCTTTCCTTCTCGAAGAGGACGGCGGGCATTTCGACCCCGTCAGCGCGTGCTCCGATCTCGTGGAGGCAGCGCGTCGAGAAGGCACCGACGTTCGCTTCCGATCAGAGGTCACCGGCGTCCGCCGTGGGGCCCACCGAGTGACCGGTGTGACCCTCGCCGACGGCACCGAGATCGATGCCGGCATCGTCCTCAACGCAGCCGGGCCGTGGTGCAACCGGCTCAACGAACTTGCCGAATATGAGCTCCCCTGGGACCTCGCCCCCACCCGGGTCCAGGTGTTCTACCGGGAGCTCCCCGCCGACGTGCCGCTGCCCCTGCCGGTTGTCGGCGACGCCGCCGGAGGCATCTATTTCCGGCCCGAGGCGAGCGATCAGCAGCTCGTCGTCGGGTCACTACTCGAAGAGGACGAACGAGAGCGGACTGATCCGGATACCTACAACCGCAACGCCGATCGAAGCTTCACCGACACCAAGATCCACGCTCTTCATCATCGCCTCCCCGATCTCCCCCACCGCGGCACGATCATCGGCATGTCGGGGCTGTACACCGTCAACCACGGCGACGTTCATCCGGTGATCGGACCGACCGCGCTGGACGGCTACCACGTGATGAACGGTTTCTCCGGCCATGGGTTCAAGGAGAGCCTGATCTGCACCGCGCTGTGGGCCCGTCACATCACAGGAGAGCGAGCCGACTGGGACATCGATTCCGTCCCGCTCGACTTCTTCAGTGTCGACCGCCGGCCGTTGAACGTCCGAGAGATGAACGTCCTGGCGTAAGCCACACCAGGCGCCGATCGGCGCGACAATGAATCCGTGGCAGCCGAGATCAGCCTCGACCGGCCGGACACGGTACCGACCAGGTACTGGCACCGGCTCGATGACGGTCGCGTGCAGTGCGATGTCTGCCCGCGAGCCTGCAAGCTGCACGAAGGCCAGCGCGGCGTGTGCTTCGTACGAGGACGCACCTCCGACCAGATCGTGCTGACGACCCACGGTCGCTCGAGCGGCTTCTGCGTCGACCCCATCGAAAAGAAGCCCCTCTTCCACTACCTCCCCGGAACCCCCGTGTTCTCGTTCGGGACCGCCGGATGCAACCTGGCGTGCCGGTTCTGCCAGAACTGGGATATCAGCAAGTCGAAGGAGATGGACACCCTGGCGGCGCGGGCGACACCGAAACAGATCGCCCACGCCGCCGTGACACTCGGATGTTCCAGCGTCGCCTTCACGTACAACGACCCGGTGATATTCATGGAATACGCCATCGACACCGCGGCCACATGCCGGGAACGGGGACTGGGAACGGTGGCGGTGACGGCCGGGTACATGAACCCCGAGCCACGGTCCGAGTTCTACCGTCACATGGACGCCGCCAACATCGACCTCAAGGCGTTCACCGAAGACTTCTATCGCCACGTAGTCATGGGCGCTCTACAACCGGTCCTCGAAACCATCGAGTATGTCCACCGCGAAACTTCGGTCTGGCTCGAGCTCACGACCCTTCTCATCCCGGGCTACAACGACGGCGACGCCGAAATCGCGCGACTGTCGGCCTGGGTGATGGACCGACTCGGGCCGGGCGTTCCATTGCACTTCTCGGCGTTCCACCCTGATTTCAGGATGCTCGATGTGCCCCCGACCCCTCCGGCAACGTTGCAGCGAGCCAGGCGCATTGCACGCGAACACGGTCTGCACTACGTCTACACCGGCAACATCCTCGACCCGGAAGGCGGGACGACCTACTGCCCGTCGTGCCACCACGCAATCATCGAGCGAGACGGCTATTCGATTCGCGCCTACCGCCTCGACGCCACCGGCAACTGCCAACGATGCGCGACCCCGACGGCCGGGGTTTTCGGCGCCGGCCCGGGTAGCTGGGGGCCGCGACGGCTGCCCGTGATGAACCTGCGGTGACGGGACACCGTCGTGCAGCAGTCGCGGGAGCGTTCTACCCGGGCGATCCGTCCGACCTGGCAGCAGAGGTCGACGGGCTTCTCGACGCGGTGGACGTTTCCCGGACCGGGCCGGCACGGCACCCCGTCGCGCTCATCGTCCCGCACGCCGGCTATGTGTACTCCGGACCGGTCGCCGCCTCCGGCTACGCCCGCCTCCGTCACCGGCCCCAACCCTTCCGCCGTGTCGTCGTTCTCGGACCCACCCATTTCACGTCCCGCGCAACGCCCATCGTCCCGGCCGCGGACACGTGGACGACCCCCCTCGGTCGGGTCTCCATCGACAGCGAGCTGCGTCGGTCTGTGATCGAGGAAGGATTGGCGGAGGCCGCCGACGCCCCCCATACCGGCGAACACTCCATCGAGGTCCAGCTCCCGTTCCTCCAGCGGATCGCGGCGGACGGCTGGCGTCTGCTTCCAATCGGCATAGGCCGCATCCACCCCACCGGCGTCGCCCGACTCGTCGACCGGTGCGGCGACGACGACACCGTGCTCGTCGTGTCCACCGACCTCAGCCACTATCTCGACTACGCCACAGCATCTGCTCGGGACCGGGAAACCGTTGCCGCGATTCTGAGGCGCGACCCCGGCGCAATTCACGACGAAGACGCCTGCGGCGCATACGCTCTCCGTGGCTTCCTGCAGTCAGGTTTCATCGACCGCCTTGAACCCGAACTGCTCGACCTGCGCAACTCCGGCGATACGGCCGGACCTCACAGCCGAGTTGTGGGGTACACGTCGGTGGCGTACACCAGGTCAGATCTCGACGCCGAGGCCTGATGTTTCCGCGATAGCCAGGGCCGCCACGGCTGCAGCCACATCCTGGCTGGAGATCCCGACCGACTTGAAGAACGTCACGGTCTCGTCGCTTCGCTCCGCCCGTCCGGCGAGCAGGTCGCCGATCGTGGCATCCGGCTCGACACCGGCCTGCAGCAGGTCGCCGGCTTCAGCGGCTGCAGCGTCGCGGTCGTCGACGACGACAAAGGCCTCGCGCACGACGCCCGCCGGGATCTCCACCATCTCCGGAGTGAACGCGCCTACGGCATTGATGTGCACCCGCCCCTCGATCGCGCCGGCAGGGAAGAGCGGCTGCCGGGATGGTGTCGCCGTACTGACGATGTCGGCGGCCGTCACCGCCTTGGAGGGATCGTCGACGACTTCTCCGCCGACAGTCCGCGACGCTAGATCCGCAGCCCGCTCGCTGCTACGGCTCCAGATCACGACGCGCTCGATGTCGCGCACCGCACGGACCGCCGCAATCTGATCAGCAGCCATGGCGCCGGCACCCAGCATGGCAAGAGTCGTCGCGTCTCCCGGCGCCAGGAGTTGCGTTGCCAGTCCAGCCCCGGCCCCGGTTCGAATCGCCGTCAGCGTGGGTCCATCCAGAAGGCCGAGCGGGTTTCCGTCTTCGTCGAACGCCACCACGATCCCGACCGGATTGCCGGGAACGGTCGAAACCACCTTGATGCCTGAGAAACCGCCGACGCGTCCCGGCATGAACAGCGACGCCCCGAGGAGTACCCGTTGCGGGGTCTCCCTGTCGTCACCGAAGGCGCCCTCCATGGCGGCTATCGCTACGTCCATGGGAAGCGCGGCGCGGGTGGCGGCGGCATCCAGATATCGCATCCGCCGGACCCTACCCGCTCAGGGAAGCATGCCCTCCCGCGGATAGCCGGCCCACGGCTCGACCGGGGCCTGGTCGTCGATCTGCCACCGCAGGAGGTTCTGCACCCGCACGACGCCGTCGAGGAGTGACACAACCTCGGCAAGGAACAGCGCATCGGCTCTGGTCTCTACCACGCCGCTCAGCTCCACGACGCCGCCGGTCGATGAGACCTCGACCTCATCGGGATCGACGAGGATGAGCCGCATCGTCAGCAGCTCGTCGACGTCCTTGACGATCTCGGCGTCCTCACGGAGAAACGACTTCACGACGTCGCTGCGGCTGATGATGCCTTCCAGCCGGCCCTCACCGTCGACGACGGGCAACCGGCGTACCCGGCATTCGGTCATCAAGCGTGCCGCCGCCGCGACCGACTCCTCGGCCTGGATGGTCACGACCTTGGTCACCATCACATCGGAGACGAACTCCGCCACCTTCCGCGGACGGCGGCCGCCGAACCAGCGCCGTCGTGTTGCGGGATCCCGTTCCGCTTCCTGGACGACGAAATCGGCCTCAGTCACGATGCCAACCAGCCGCCCGGTGTCGTCGATCACCGGCAGCCCGCTGACCTTGTGCTCCAGCATCCGGGCACCGGCGTCCCGCAGCGTGCGGTTGGGCCGGATCGTGACGGGCCGGCGGGTCATGACATCCCCGACACGCACGAGAACCTCCAATTCGCTGATTTCTGATTACCGGAGTGCAGCCGTCGCGGGTAGGGGCAGAATGCCCGGCGCCGAGCGCTCAGGACCCGATACGACCTCCGTCGACGATCAGATGATCGGCGGCCCGGAACCGGGCGAACTGTTCGGGAACCACCGCGACGACCGGGCACGACCGTTGGTAGAGCAATCCGGCGACCAGGCTGCCGAGCATCAGGATCTCGTCGGCGTCCCGCACCACGATGGCCGCCGGACCCGTGCCGAGTCGGAGACACTCGGCGAGAACACTGCTCGCCGACGACGATCCCCTGCCTCCCGGCATGACGAGCACCGTCCCGGCCACGTTGCTCCCGTGCTGTGGATGACGCCGATCGATGACATCCCCGGTCTCGGGGTCCACGCCTCCCCAGAAGCTGAGCGGCTCGTCGAGCGCAAGTACCGGTCCCGACCCGGCACCGGCGACGAGGACCCGGACCTCATCCCCAGATGGTGTCGTCACGGACCACCTCCCCGGTCACTGCGGTCTCGATGCACTCGGCCATGCTGCCGAACACGACGTCGATGCCCAGGTTGCCCGGCGCGTAGAACGCCCACTTCCCGCTGTCGGTCATCACCGCGGATTCGGGCCTGCGGATGATCGGCGTGATGTACGTACACGTGTCGACCACGATCGACGCACCGGACTGTTCGATCCGGCCCACCGCGTCGGCCGCGGCGGCCATGACGTTGCGTCCGGTCGAGATGTAGAGGTCGATGCCGGTGGCAACCGTTCGACCGTCGAGGAGCCGTGCCACCGTTTCCAACTCGGCGACCGAATAGTGAGGAGTCCCGATACTCACGACGCCGACCGGGCCCGACGCGGTCGTCAACTCATCCCGCGCGGCGCGCAGGTGGTCCATGGTGACCGTGATGTCGGGAGCGGAGGGGACGGCTCCGGCATACGCATCTGCAAGCGTCGGCGCCTCGGGTGTCGAACCGACGATGTGCATCAGGGCCACGGCGCCCGAGGACGCGGCGGCCGCACCGACCGCCTTGAGGCGGTCCTCGGAGACGCCTGCCGGGAGCCCGGTCACGGCGGGAATGCCGACCCCGGCCAGCTTGCCCAGCAGGTGCCCGAAGACGGGGTAGAACACATCGGCTTCGAGGAGAGCGCCGGGCACTCCGGCGACGTCGATCCACAGCGTCGCCCCCCTGCCTTCGTCCAGATGCAGCCCGGCCGCGGGGACCCGACCGGTGATGGCGGCGCAGATGTCGATGAAATCCCCGTAGCGATGGGTGCGGGCACCGAGCACCGAATTGGCGAAGACGATCGCATTCGACTCGGCCCACGCCACGTGGCCGCCGAAGGCAGGACGGGCATCGAGCTGATACGGAGCGCAGGTCCAGGTGGGTCGAGCCCCCATCTTCTCGTAACACTCCATCAGACGTCTGGCCAGCGCCGCCGTCTCCGCATCCCCGCGATAGAGCTCCGGATGAAGGAGATCGAGCGACGAGACGTTGAGCGTCGTGGGCACCTGCACCCGACCGCCTCCGGCCACGAGCCGCTCGGCGAAGTCGAGCCCGGCCCTGCCGTGGTAGAGGCAGGAGTCGATGTGGGCCCCGCCGATCTCGAGCAGCTGCTCCGCTCCCATCACGTCGGCAACCCGCACGATGATCGACATGGCGATGCGCTCCGCCTCGGTCCCGGAGCCGTCGAGCATCGCCCTTTCGTGGGAGGTGAGTACGAGTGTCATGAGGAGCTACAAGCTCCTAGCTATCAGCTGATTGATGGCGAGCGAAGCTCGCCATCAATCCACTTCGCCCAGGTAGGCGCGTCGCATGTCCGGGTTGGCCAATAGGGCTTCCGCGGTGTCGGTGAGCACGATCTGACCGGTCTGCAACACATACCCGCGGTCGGCGATGGAAAGGGCCATGTTGGCGTTCTGCTCAACAACAAAGACGGTGGTACCGGCCTGGTTGATCTGTTCGATGATCTCGAAGTTCTGGGTGACGAGCACCGGAGCCAGCCCCATCGACGGCTCGTCCATGAGCAGCACTTTGGGCCGGGCCATCATCGCCCGCCCCACCGCCACCATCTGCTGCTCGCCGCCCGACAGTGTCCCGGCCTTCTGAGTGAGGCGCTCCTTCACCCGGGGGAACAGCTCGAAGATCCGCTCGTAATCCTCGTCGAGGTTCTCCTTGTCGGTGCGTAGATAGGCGCCGATCTCGAGGTTTTCCTTGACGCTCATGCGCTTGAACAGGCGACGATTCTCCGGAACCATCGACACGCCGCGCTCCACCCGCTCCGATGTAGGCCGGTTGTTCATGAGTTCGCCGTCGAGATAGACGCCTCCGCTGGCCGGTTCGACCATGCCGAGAATGGTCTTGAGCGTGGTCGTCTTGCCCGAAGCGTTCCCGCCCAGCAGGCAAACGATCTCGCCTTCGTGAATCTCGATGTCGACGTCCTTGAGGACATGGACCGGTCCGTAGTAGGTATTGACCTTGCGGAATTCGAGGACGGGCGCTGCAGTCGTCATTGGGCGCTTTCCGCAGGCCGGCCCAGGTAGGCCTCGATCACATCCTCGTTCGAGGTGACCTCCTCATACGTCCCCTCGGCGATCTTTTCGCCGTGGTCGAGGACCACGACCCGATCGGACACGTCCCGCACCACCCGCATTTCGTGTTCGATCATCACTACGGTGAAGCCCTTCTCGCTGCGCAGCCGTCCGATGAGGCCGGTCAGCTCCAGGGTCTCCCGGGGATTCATCCCGGCAGTGGGCTCGTCGAGCAACATCACCTTGGGTTGCGTCGCCATCGCCCGGGCGATCTCGAGACGCCGCCGGTTGGCGTACGAGAGCATGAAGGCGGGCTGGTCGTAGCGGTACCCGACGAGCCGGGATCCGAAGAAGGAGAGCACCTCTTCTGCCCGTTCCCTGATCTCCCTCTCCTCCTCCCGGAAGCCGCGTGTCCCGAGGATCGCTGAGATCGGGCCCTTCTTCGTCCGACAATGCTGGGCGACCATCACATTCTCGATGACCGTCATGTTGGCGAACAGCCGCACATTCTGGAACGTCCGGGCGATACCGAGCTCGGTGAGAACGTCCGGCGTCAGTCCGACGATGTTGTCTTCTTGGAAGAGGATCTCGCCGGCGGTCGGCTCCTGCATCCCGGTGATGAGATTGAAGAAGGTCGTCTTCCCGGCACCGTTGGGGCCGATGACGGAGACGATCTCGCCCTCGTCGACGTGGAAATCGAGGTTGTTGATGGCGTTGACGCCACCGAACTCCTTGTGCAGACCCACCGTCTCGAGCAACGCCATCAGCGCCCCGCCTCCTGCGCATCGAGCTCCTTGCGCAGCCAGGCATCCTGCAAGGCCTCCTCCTGGTGGAGCTCCCGAGAGCGTTGCTTGCTCGGCAGCAGACCTTCGGGACGCTTCAGCATCATGTACAGCAGGATGGCGCCGTAGATCAGCAGCTTGAACTCGGCAAACTCGCGCAGCAACCCGGGCGAGTTGCGCCCGCCGAGCACACCGATCATCACCAGCGCCCCGACGGCAACCCCGGGAATGTTGCCCATGCCGCCGACGATGATCAGCACCAGCACCGTGATCGAGACGATGATCGAGAACGACGCCGGGAAGATGGTGCCGAACTTCACGGCGAAGAGCGCTCCCCCGAGGGCGGCCAGGATGGCACCCACGACGAACGCCAGCAGCTTGGCCTTCACGATGTTGACGCCCATCGTCTCGGCGACCTGCTCGTCTTCCCGCATCGCCATCCAGGAGCGTCCGATGCGAGAGTCCTGCAACCGCCACGAGATGAATGCGGCGAGCGCTACGAAGACGAGGATCATGTAGAGAATCGCCTGCGTGTTCGTGCCCTTGATGGTGGTGAAGCCAAGCTCGATCGACGGGATGCGAGTGATCCCCTGCGCTCCGCCGGTCACCGGCGTCCACCACTCCGATAGGAAGAGGATGCGGACGATCTCGCCGAAGCCCAGGGTCACGATCGCCAGGTAATCGCCCCGCATCCTGATGACCGGCGTCCCCACCAGGATTCCGGCTATTGCGGCAACGATCACGACGAACGGAAGCGCCTCCCAGAACGACAGCCCCGGCGCCCAATTCCGTGCCGTCGACTCGGTCGTCAGAATGGCGGCGGTATAGGCGCCAACCGCGAAGAAGGCGACGTACCCGAGATCGAGCAGCCCGGCGTAGCCGATCACGATGTTGAGCCCCAGCCCCATGAGCAGGAAGAGACCGGTTGTCGCCAGCAGCTCGTTGACGAGGCTGCCGAAGATCATCGGCAGGAACACGCCGAACCCGATGAAGATTGCGATGCCGCCGAAGACCCAGCGCTGCTTCTGCTCGGGAGGAGCCGCCTGCACCCGTGCCCGCAATTCGTTGCGGGGACGATCGGTGCCAATGGTGATGGCGAACGCGGCGACAACCACGATCACCGCGGCCGGGAAGGTGAGGGCCCGGCCGCCCACCCGGTCGACGTAGGCGAAATCCGGGATGAAGCGGAGTCCGAGATTGAGGTCGACGGTCTGGGCGATCACGACCCCGATGACGAACATGCCGATGAAGGCTCCGATCATCACCGGCCGCCGGTCGCCGTAGTAGCGCAACAGCACCCAGGTCCCGGCGGCAACGAGGAGCAGAGCAATCGCCACACCGAGATCGAGTTCGCGCATGATCTGCGTGAGGATCACTTCGAGGAACCCGACCACGAGTACCCACAGCGCAGCGCCCACGAGGGCTCGCCGGGCCAGCGGAGTCAGGGTGACCAGGCCCCCGCCGATCGCACCCGCGACGAGGCCGCCTCCGATCGCCACCGCAATACCCACCCCTTGTCCCTCCTGGAAGTTCAGGAGTTCCACGAGGGTCGGGGAGATGTTCGTGAACACGTCGCGTACGTCGAATTGATTGATGAGGAGCACGTAGAGCCCGGCCAGCAATCCCCCCGACAGGCCGGCGAATGCTCCGGCCGTGACCGGGGCGAACGGCGAACGACCGGCCACCTTGTTGCCCGCGGTAAAGCCGGTGAGTGCGCCGATGCCGATCAGCAACGCGTAGCCGAGACTCAGGATGGGATCGATGACGTTCTTCTGGCTGAACCCCTCGACCATGCCGATCGTCGAGACGAACACAAATGCGACGCCTCCGAGCAGACCGATACGGACCGGTGTCCTCCAATGGGACGTCGCCGGCATGACGGCGGGGGTTGCAGCGGCGGCAACCATCAGCCCCGCTCCTCCACTGCGAGACGCTCACCCAGCAATCCGGTGGGCCGGTAGATGAGAATCAGCACGAGCGCGCTGAACGCCACGACGTCCTTGAGCTGGCTCACGGCCGGGATGCCCCAGCCGTCGAGCACGAGGAGCGGACCCAACGACTCGACAAGACCAATCGTCAGCCCGCCCACGTATGCCCCGGCCATGTTGCCGATGCCGCCCACGACGGCCGCGGTGAACGCCTTGATGCCGGGCAGGAATCCGGTGAGGAAGTAGACCTGACGGAACAGGAGGGACCACAGCACGCCGGCGACCCCGGCCATGGCCCCGCCGACGGCGAACGTAAGAGCGATGACGCGATTGACGTTCACGCCCATGAGTGCCGCGATCTCGCGGTCCTCGGCAATGGCCCGCATCGCCCGCCCCATCTTGGTTCGGGCCACGAACTGGTAGAGGATGACCATGGAAAGCGCTGCCACGACGATGACCGCCAGCTGTACCTTCTGCACCTCGACGCCGAGGATCGACAGCTTCCCCTGGAGCCCCTCCGGCGCCCGGGGAAAACTCTTGAAGTCGTCACCAAACAAACCTCGAAAGGTGTATTGGATAAAGAAGGACATACCGATCGAGGTGATGAGAGGAATCAGGCGCGGCGACCCCCGCAGCGGCCGGTACGCAATCCGCTCGGTGAGCACGGCCACGATCGTCGAGGTCGCCATGGCTACGACGATCGTGAACCCGAGAGCGAGCACCGGCTGGGATTCCCAGAATCCGCTCTCCGCCATGGCGTCGGCGGCGAAGAACGACACCAGCGCCCCGGACATGAACACCTCGCCGTGAGCGAAGTTGATGAATCCGAGGACGCCGTAGACCATCGAATACCCAAGAGCGATGAGCCCGTACATCGAACCCTGGGCCAAGCCGGTCAGCACGAGATCGCGCCACCCGGCGGCGGACACCCCCTCGCCCCCGATCGACTTCGACAGGGACCCGATTACGCCGACGACCACGAAGATAAAAGCTCCGACGCGCACCGCCCAGAGGAAGGAGTCGACGAAGTTGAACCGGGATCCGGCGCGGGTGGGGGGCTTCAGGAGGGTCATGGTGGATGAGTGAGGGGCCGGTGCTCACGC
>JBFIQU010000045.1:0-11701 GCA_041609395.1 Acidimicrobiia bacterium
CCCCCCCGGGCTCCTGGTCCTGGCGCTCGCCTACGTGACCAATCTGCCGTTGCTCTTCGTCGTCTCGATGGCGCTCGAACTGCTGACGCTGATGGGTCAGCCGGCTCGCACTGCGGCGGTCCCCGGACTGGTTGGTGAGGAGAACGTGCTTGCGGCCAACAGCGTGTCGCTGGCGGCGGCGTACGGGACGTTCCCCGTGGGAGCGGCCCTGTCGTGGCTCATCGGCCTCGTGCCGGCGGTGACGCTGCTGGGATTGCCGGGCACGACGGAAGGCGTGGTGTTCGCCGTGGATTCGCTGACCTACCTCGTCTCGGCGGCGCTCATCATGTCGATCCCGATCGCCGACACCGTCGTGCCGGCGACGCGACAGCGCCGCAGCCGTTTCGATCTCAAGACCCCGGTGACGGACCTTCTCGAAGGTGTCCGGTTCGTTGCCACCCACCGCCAGGTCCGTCCGGTCGTCGTGGGGATGTCGGTGGCCCTCTTCGGGGGCGGGATGTTGATCGTGCTCGGCAAGAGCTACGCCGAAGATGTGCTCGGCGCCGACCCCGCCGGGTTCTTCGCCATGCTCACGACGCTCGGCACCGGTGGTGGCCTCGGGATCGTCGTTCTGTCGATGTACGGTGAGCGCTTCCTGCGGCGCGACGTGGTCTTTGCGTCGAGTCTTCTGGTCACCGGAGTCGGGTTGACGGCGACCGGCCTGGTGCGAACGGTGGCCGGGGGTATGGCCTGGATGACCCTCGTCGGCGTGGGGGCGGGTGCTGCGTACGTCATGGGATTCACCCACCTCCACGAGAACGTCGAGGACGAGATGCGCGGCCGCACGTTCGCTGCGCTGTTCAGCCTGATGCGAGTGGGGCTCCTGGTGTCGATGGCCGTCGCTGCGGCAGTGCCGAGCGTGATCGGAACGCTGCCGGAGCCCCTCGATCACAGCTCCCGGGCCATGATCGTGGGCGGAGGGCTCGTCGTTCTGGTCTCGGGTTCGGCGACCCTGTGGGGCTTGCGGGCGACGTTCCGTCGGCCCAAGCTGAGTGCCGACGCGATCAGGTCGATCACCGCGGCGGCCAGGGATTTCACCTGGTTTCGCGGAGAACGTGGCCACGGTGGGTACGACCCCGACGAGGAAGGTTGATGGCGGGACGGTATATCGCCTTCGAAGGCATCGAGGGCGCCGGGAAGTCGACGGTTGCCGGCGAGGTGGCGGCGCGCCTCGAGGCGGCTGGCGAGCGGGTCGTTGCGGTCCGGGAGCCGGGCGGTACGCCGGCCGGCGAGCTGATCCGGCGGGTCTTGCTCGATCCCGAGCTCGCCATCGAACCGTGGACGGAGGCGATGTTGTTCGCAGCCGGCCGCGCTCAGCTCGCGGCCGAAGTCGTTCGGCCCGCCCTCCAGGACGGTGCGGTCGTGATCTCCGACCGTTCGGTGTATTCGTCGCTGGCGTATCAGGGCGGGGGGCGAGGCCTTGGCATCGATGCCGTACGGCGGGTGAATGCCGCAGGGCTCGCCGGCACGTGGCCGCATCACGTTGTCCTGCTGCGTATCGATCCCTCGACGGGGCTCGGCCGGCAGGAGATCGCCGACCGGATCGGCGCAGAAGGCGTCGACTTCCAGCTGGCCGTCGCCGCCGCGTTCGATGCGCTGGCCGCAGCAGAGCCGGAGGTGTTCACCGTGCTCGACGCGTCGGATCCGCTGGACCGGGTGGTCGGCGCTGCGCTGGCTGCCATCATGCGCCCCTGATGTTCCAGGATGTCGTCGGCCATCAGGCCGTTCTCGAGCTGCTCGGTGACGAGGCCCGCCGGCCTTCGCAGTCGTATCTGTTCGTCGGACCCGGCAACGTGGGGAAGGCCACGGTGGCGCGCCGCTTCGCCGCCGGACTGCTGTGCGGCACCGATCAAGGATGCCGCCGTCGCGTTCAGGGAGGCGTTCACCCCGACCTGACGATCGTCGAACCCGAAGGCAAGACGGCCATCACCGTCGATCAGGCTCGCGATGCCGTGGCGCAGGCAAGTCGGGCGCCGATCGAGGCGGCTCGCAAGGTCTTTCTCTTCGAGGAAGCGGGTCTCATGAATGACGAGGCGGCGAACGCGCTGTTGAAGACGCTGGAAGAGCCGTCGCCGACGACGGTGTTCGTCCTCGTCGCGGAGTCGGAGGACGACCTCCCGCCGACGATCGCCAGCCGGTGCCGAACGGTGTTCTTCGGACGGGTCGGAGACGACGAGATGGTCGCGGCCCTGGTCGGAATGGGCATCGAAGCACAGCAGGCCCGCAACGCAGCGTTGATCTCTGGTGGCCGGCCGGGCCTGGCGCTGGCTCTCGCCACGCGTCCTGAGGTCGCCGAGTTCCGCAACGCGTGGTTGTCGATCCCGCTCCGTCTCAGTCCGGCTCCGGGTGATGCCTACCGGCTCGCCGAGGAGGTCATGGGCGCCTGTGCACCGTTGCTGACGGCGATCAAGGAGCGTCACACACAAGAGGCCGGCGAGGCGGATGACGACGGCATCGCCGGCCGCCGCATCCGGGAGCGGCACGAACGAGAGTTGAAGCGGGCGGAGACATCGCTTTTCGTGACCGGGTTGGAGATCCTCGCCTCGTGGTATCGGGATGCCGCCGCCGCTCAGTTCGGGGCCGGTGTTCGCAACCGTGACATCCCGGTCCAGGCCCTGACCGCCGTTGCGCCGCGACAGGCGGTGGCCCGGGCAGATCGTGTTCTCGAGACGATCGATGTGCTGCGATCCAACCAGCGGCCCCAGCTGGCGCTGGCGTCGCTGTTTGCCGAGATCGGCTTCGATGGCTGAATACGGTTTCGGTCCCGCCGGGATCGGGTTCTGGCATGGAGCGACCCCGCTGGCGCGCGGCCTCGGGCGCCTCGTGTGGGATCTCGAGGTCAGAGGAACCGAACATCTTCCGGCCGGCGCCAAGGTGGTGGCGGCCAACCATTACTCGCACATCGATCCGGTGGTCCTCGGCATACCGCTGGGGCCGGTGCGGTTTCTGGCGGTCGACGAGCTGTACGGCACCTGGGGATGGTTCGATGGGGTCATCACCTGGCTGGGCGCCATACCCTTGACGAGAACGAGGGTTCCGTTCGGCGCCATGAAGGAGGCGCTGGCCACGCTGGAAGCCGGAGGAACCATCGGCATGTTTCCCGAGGGGCGCCGGGTGTGGACGTGGGGCGAGGTGGTCCCGAAACGGGGGGCGGCGTGGCTCGCGCAGCGTGCCGGTGTCCCGCTGATCCCGATCGCGATCGAAGGAAGCGACGGCTCGATGGGCCGCGAGTCGTTGCGACTACGCCGCTGGCCGGTCCGGGTCGCCATCGCCGAGGCCATCGATCCGGCGGCGTACGCGCCGGACAAGGCGGGCACGCTGCACATGATGGCGGAATGGGAGCGCCGGGTGGGTGCGGCGCTGGCTGGATTGCAGCGGCGGTAGCCGGCAGGACGCAGCCGGGACCGGGGCGGGCATCAGGCAGCCGGGAACCGGGAACTGGCCGGGTGCAGGCCGCAGACGCTCGCCCGGCGTCGCACCGCCACGTATTGGCCATTGGCCATTGGCTCCTGCTACAACGCGGCCATGCGAATACTCATCGCCGGTTCGTCCGGGCTCATCGGTACGGCGCTGCGCAACCAGCTGAGCGCTGCAGGTCACGACATCGTTCGCCTGGTGCGCACGCCGCGTCAGGTCGAACCCGGAAGCTTTCTCTGGGACCCCGCCCGGGGTGAGATCGATCCTGCTGCGTTGGACGGGGTCGAGGCCGCGATCAACCTCAACGGCGTGTCGATCGGTGACAAGCGCTGGACCGACGCACAGAAGGCCCTGATCCTGTCATCGCGGGTGGATTCGACGGCAACGCTGGCTGCGGCCCTCGCCGCGGCCGGGACTGCATCGGTCCTCCTCAACGCGTCGGCCGTCGGCATCTACGGAGATCGCGGCGACGAGATCCTCACCGAAGACAGCCCGCCGGGAGATACGTTCTTCTCGCGTGTGTGCGTTCAGTGGGAGGCGGCCGCCGCGGCTGCCGTCGACGCGGGTATTCGCACGGTGTACCTCCGCAGCGGGGTCGTTCTCGGTGCCGAGGCGCCGGCCGTGACCAAGCTGGCGACACCCTTCAAATTCGGGCTCGGAGCCAAGTTCGGTTCGGGGAAACAGTGGTTCTCGTGGATCGCCATGGACGACCAGCTGGCGGCGATGCGCCACCTCTTGTTCACGTCGCAGCTCGCGGGGCCGGTCAACGTGACATCGCCGTTTCCGCGCACGAACGACGAATTCACGCGGGTCTTCGCCGATGTGATCAGGCGCCCACGTCTGTTTGCGGTACCGAAGTTCGTTCCGGGCCTGATCCTGGGCAACGAGGCCGCCGGGGCGATTCTGTTCGACAGCGTGCGCGCACACCCGCAGCGACTCCTCGACGACGGATTCGAGTTCGCTTACCCGAACCTGGAAGACGCGTTGCGAGCCGAGTTGGTTGCATGAGCGATCCGGTTGTGATCGTCGGCGGGGGAATGGCGGGCCTGGCATGCGCTCTCCGCCTCTCCGGAGCCGGCGTTCCGGTCCTCCTTCTCGAAGCATCCGACGGCGTCGGGGGGCGGGTCCGCTCGGATCGAGTCGACGGCTTCAACCTCGACCGCGGATTTCAGGTGCTGTTGACCGCCTATCCCGAGGCGCGGCGGATCCTCGACTACGACGCTCTCGATCTACGGTCGTTCCGGCCGGGCGCCCTGGTCCGCTACAACGGGGATTTCCATCTCGTCACCGACCCGACGCGATGGTTCACGGCGCTCGTCGAGTCGCTGCGAGCTCCCGTGGGTTCGTTCGCCGACAAGATGGCGACGGCCCGCCTTCGGTTCGCGGCGGCGGGCGCCGATACTGCGACGCTCCTGAGCCGGGGCGAGGGATCGACTCGGGACGAGCTCCGCCGGCTCGGGTTCTCGGGTCGGTACGTCGCTCGCTTCTTGGGTCCGCTCTTCGCCGGTATCCAGCTCGATGGCGACCTCGAGGCACCGGCCGGCCTGTTCCATTTCGTGTTCGGCATGCTCGCCCAGGGACTCGCCGCGGTCCCCGCGCAGGGGATGCAAGCGATTCCCGACCAGATGGCGGACGGCCTGCCCGAGGGCTCGATACACCTGGGATCCACCGCCGCGGCTGTGGAAGCGAACTCGGTGACGCTGGCGGACGGTTCGGTTGTTTCCGGTTCAGCCGTCGTGGTCGCCGTCGAAGGGCCCGAGGCTGCCCGTCTGATCGGCGTGGATGATCCCGGGTCCCGACCGGTGGCGTGCCACTACTTCGCCGCCGACGAGTCTCCGCTGTCGCATCCCGTCATTGCTCTCGACGGCGATTCGTCGGGCCCGATCAACAACCTCGCGGTCATGAGCGACATCGCACCTGACTACGCGCCGCCCGGCACAGCTCTCGTGGCCGCTGCCGTTCTCGACCCGGCGGCTTCTCCCGATGACGTCCGGCGACAGCTCGGCGCGTGGTTCGGCCCCGCTGCCGCCGGGTGGGAGTGGCTCAGGACGTACGTGATCCCCCACGCACAGCCGGGTCCGGTGTCGCCGGTCCACGAGATGCGCGATGCCCGTGTTGGGGCCGGCGTGTACGTGGCCGGCGACCACCGGGCGACGCCGTCCATCAATGGTGCGCTGGCATCGGGCACGGCGACCGCGGACGCGGTGCTGGCCGCCCTGGACTGAGACCCGCCACATGGTCGTCGGGGCCGGGTCGCAGTACCGTAGGGGAAGCACGAACAGGAGCATTCCATGACCCAGCTCAGCGATTCGGCTGTTGCCACGGACGAAGCGCGGATCAGGCAGCTCATCGATGAGTTGCTCGCCGAGGCCGACCCCAAGGGCGACCCGCAGGAGTTTCTCGGAGCCCAGTTCGACAAGGGTCTCGCCTGGGTTCACTTCCCGGAGGGCCACGGTGGAGTGGGCATGAGCCCCCGGATGCAGCGCATCGTCGACGAACGGTTGCGTGCTGCGGGTGCGCCCCACCCTGCCAGGTACAACATCATCGGACACGGCATGGGCGCGCCCACCGTGGTCACCCACGGAACCGAAGAGCAGCGCACGCGGTATCTCCGCCCGCTCTTCACCGGCGAGGAGGTCTGGTGCCAGCTGTTCAGCGAGCCGGGCGCCGGTTCCGACGTTGCCGGACTCTCGACGCGGGCGGTGAGAGACGGAGAGGAATGGATCGTCAACGGTCAGAAGGTGTGGACCACCGTCGCCCACCTGTCGAAGTGGGGCATGCTCGTAGCGCGGACGGATCCCGACGCCCCCAAGCACAAGGGTTTGACCTACTTCATCATGGACATGCAGGCGCCGGGGGTCGAGGTGCGACCGCTTCGCCAGATCACCGGCGAGGCCGAGTTCAACGAGGTCTACATGACCGACGTTCGGATTCCCGACGCGAACCGGCTCGGCGAACTCGGCGAGGGGTGGCGGGTCTCGTTGACGACGCTGATGAACGAACGCGTCGCAATCGGCGGCAACGTGACCCCGCGCAACTGGGGTCCGATCGGTCAGGCGCTCGAATTGTGGGGGGAATACGAGCTGAAGGACCCGGCGTCGCGGGACAAACTCCTGCAACTCTGGACGAAGGCCGAGGCAGCCCGGTTGACCAATCTCCGGGCCCAGCAGCTACGACGCAAGGGGACCCCCGGTCCGGCCGGATCGGTCGCCAAGCTCGTGTACGCCGAACTCAACAAGGAGATCTGGGACTACTGCGTGGACCTCATGGGTCCGGCCGGGCAGCTGTACGACACCTACGAGATGATCGTCCCCACCGAAGTCGACGTCGGTGCAGGTCCCCGTGATGTGCGGCGGGCCTTTCTGCGAGCCCGGGCCAACTCCATCGAAGGTGGCACGTCGGAGATCATGAAGAACATCCTCGGCGAACGCGTGCTCGGCCTGCCCGGCGAACCCAGGGTCGACAAAGACGTTCCCTGGAAGGACGTTCCACGCAGCTGAAGTTTTCCGGCTACGAGTCGGAACTCCAAAGGCATTTCTGTGCCTCTCCGACACGTGAGAGGTGAAACAGTGAAGGTTCGTGCTCTGGCCGCGGCGGCGGCAGCCGCGTGCCGGGCCGCGTCTCGTCGGGAAGGCTGATCCGATGCGGAGGCGGCACGCAATGTGGAAAGCAGGCGCGTTGCGCCTGCGCCGAGCCGGAGAGGGGACTCGAACCCCTGACCTGCTCATTACGAGTGAGCCGCTCTACCGCCTGAGCTACTCCGGCGCAGGGCGGCATGGTAGCCGGGGGAAGAACCGGGTCCGCGAGCCGGTATCCTCGGGCGCCCCCCAAATAGGTATCCATGGCGGATCGAGCCGACTTCGAACGTGACGCAATGCAGTACACGCCGCAGCTGTACTCTGCGGCGCTGCGGATGACGCGTAATCCTGCCGACGCCGAAGACGTCCTCCAGGAAGCGCTGCTCAAGGCGTATCGCGGTTACCACACCTTTCAGGAGGGAACGAACCTCAAGGCGTGGCTCTATCGCATCCTCACCAATACCTACATCAACCGGTACCGCAAGCTGCAGCGCCGTCCCACCGAGGTCGAGCTCGGCGAGCTGGAAGATCTCTACCTCTACAAGCGCCTCAACGAGACCGGAGCTGCGGGGGGAGCGGCCCCCAGTGCCGAGGAGCAGGTGCTCGAGCAGATCGTCGACAGCGACATCAAGGCGGCGCTCGAAGCCCTGCCGGACAACTTCCGTCTCCCCGTTTTGCTCGCCGACGTCGAGGGTTTCTCGTACAAGGAGATCGCCGAGATCATGGATGTGCCGATCGGAACGGTGATGTCCCGCCTGCATCGGGGAAGAAAGGCGCTCCAAAAACGGTTGTGGGATCTGGCGCGAGAACGCGGATTGGCAGAACCGACATGAAGCAGCTGAGCCCGGGATGCAGGAATGCCGTCGATCAGGTCTACACCTACCTCGACGGTGAGCTCACCTGGTACAAGCGGATCAAGATCCGCCGGCATCTCAAGCGATGCAACGGCTGCAACGACGCGTTTTCGTTCGAGACGAAGTTCCTCGAAGTGGTCCGTCAGAAGAGTTCGGACGAGCCACCGCCGGAACTGATTGACCGCCTTCGTTCGTTCATACGCGAACACGGCGACGAGCCGGGCGCGGAGTAATCCGGCGCCGGTCGTTCTGGAGGCAATTCGAATGGCTGAAAGCACACTCAAAGGAAACAAGATCAAGGGCCGGAAGCGGGCACCCAAGACCTACGACGAGGACCGCACCTGTGCGGCAGACGGCTGCGAGACACAGCTTTCCCGCTACAACCGGCGTGACCACTGCTATGCGCACGCTCCAACCAGTTTTCCCCGCTTGCGCGGACGCATCCTGCCGGAGACGTGATCGCCGGCTGGCAGCGATACGCGCTCGGGTGGCTAATCTGCGCGGAGTCATGCGTTCGATCGTCGTCTTCATCCTTCTCGGTCTGCTGGCCGTCGGAGGCTCGGCCGCCCCGGCCCTAGCGGGCCCGGTCGCTCTCCAGAGCGACGTCGTGGCCCAGCAGCCGGCCGTTGAGGCTCCCGAACCGGTACCCGAGGACGACGACAGTCCGTGGACCACCCGGTACCTCGTGCCAACGCTGCTGGCGGTGATGGCCGTGGTGATGGTGCTGGTCGTGCTCGGCTATTTCATCCGGCTGCGCGGCCGTTACCGCGTCGTGGAGTGAGTCCGGTCCGCTGGGACCTCGCAACTCGAGTGGCCGATCGCGTCGCCGGGACCTATCCACTCGAGGGCACGTACCACGACGACGTCTTCGCCCGGCAGGCTCCGGACCTGGTGGCGCGAGCGGCCGAGCTCGTCGCCGCGGAAACGCGGCTGGAGGCGCATTCGGTTCCCAAAGTCGCCGTCGTCTCACGGCGGCAATGGGTCGAGAACAACGTTGCCGTATTCGACACCCTCTTGAAGCCGGCCGAGGAGCGTCTGGCACAGGGCAACGGCGTCGGACGCAAGATCGCGGAACGGGTCGTGAGCATCGAGATGGGCGCCGTCCTCGGCATGCTGGCTCGTCGAGTCCTCGGCCAGTACGAAATGGTGCTGCCCAGCGGTGACGATGAAGCAGGTGACGTCGTGATGTTCGTCGGCTCCAACGTGCTGTGGATGGAGCGGCTCCACGAATTTCGCCCGGCCGAGTTCCGGTTCTGGGTCGCGCTGCACGAATGCACCCACCGCCTCCAGTTCGTCGGGGTCCCCTGGCTTCGGGACTACTTCCTCAGCCTCGTGACGTCGCTGGTGGGGACGGCGGCACCCGAACCCGGCCGGCTGGCCCGGGTGGCGGGCGAGATGCGGCGAGCGGCGTCGGCGGGAGAACCGATCGTGGGGGAGGCCGGCCTCATGGGCATCTTCGCCACCGACGAGCAGCGTGAGATGATCGATCGCGTACAGGCCCTGATGTCGCTGCTCGAAGGCCACGGTCACGTGATCATGGACCGTATCGGAGCACGAGAGCTCGTTTCCCAGCGCCGGATGTCGGCGACGTTGCGCCGGCGGCGCCAGGATCCTCGCAGTGCTGCGTTTTTTCGTCTCATCGGGCTCGACATGAAGATGCGCCAATACGAGTTGGGGGAGCGATTCGTGCTTGCAGTCGAACGAGAGGCCGGGTTCGAGTCGCTGGACCTGGCATGGCAGAGCAGCGAGCATTTGCCCGTTCTCGACGAGATCAACGATCCGATGCTGTGGCTGGAGCGCGTCGCCTGAGCGACCTCGTCGGGGTGCTGAGGGAGCGGGTCCGCTCCCGGGTTCCCGCCGGGCCGATCGTGGTGGCTCTCAGCGGCGGCCCCGACAGCGCCGTCTGCGCCTGGCTCGTCCACGACCTCGGCGGCGCGGTGCGGGCCGTGTTCATCGACCATGGCTTTCCCGAGTCGGCCCTCATGGAGCGGGCCGCCGTCGACGTCGCCAAAACCATCGGAATCGAACTGGATCGAGTCGCCGTGTCCGTGGATCCCAGGGGATCGAGGGAGGCGGCCGCTCGTGCGGCACGATACCGGGCCCTGTACGACGCCCTGCAGCCGGAGGAGTGGTTGGCGACCGGGCACACCGCCGACGACAACGCAGAAACGATCCTCGCCAACCTGTTGCGCGGCAGCGGAGCGACGGGCCTGGCGGGCATACCCGCCGTCCGGGATCGGATCGTACGCCCCCTCCTCGACGTGTGGCGCTCCGAGGTCCACGAGCTCGCAGTGCATTTGGACCTTCCGGCGGGCAGCGACCCGGCGAACCTCGATGCGGCACCGCTCCGTAACCGGCTGCGACGCGAGCTGCTCCCGTTCCTCGAGGCCCGATACGACTCTAAGGTCCGGCACAACCTGCACCGGGCGTCGCGTCATCTCTCCGCCGACGATGCGGCCCTGGATGCGGCGGCGGGCCTCATTCCGGTCCGGCAGATGTCCGACCGGGTGCGGGTCCCGTATCCCCCGGTGGTGACCGCACCGCCGGCCGTTGCCGCTCGTGTGGTGCGGCGGGCGTTGCGGCTGCTCCATCCGCCATATTCGGGCTCGAGCGCCGATGTCGCTGCCGCGCTCGCTGTGGCCGCCGGTGCCCCGTCCGTCGTCATCGGCGGTGGTGTCCGGGTGACCCGCAACGGTCCCTTCCTGGACTTCACGGCCGGCACTCCGTCATCGTGGCGCGGCCGCCTCGAGATCCCGGGTGCGATCGACGGGCCGGGCCTTCACGTCGAGTCGTGGATCACGACCACGGCTCCGAACCCGTGGCCGTTAGGACGGTCCACGGCGGTCGTCGATGCCGCTGCCGTGGGTCCGGCGCTGGAACTCCGGGGGGCAACCGCGGAAGACACCGTGGTCGCGGGCGGGCATGAGCAGCCGGTCCGGGAGATGTTGCGAGACGCAGGCGTGGCGCCGGAGCTCCGGTCCGGCTGGCCGGTGGCCGTCGCCCGTGGGAAACTGGTGTGGGTGGTGGCGGTGCGGGCCGCGGACTGGGTTCGCCCCGGGTCCGACACCACGGAATGGTTGTGGCTGCAGGCACGAATGGAGGCATGGTGAAGATCGGCAGGACTCTCGTCACCGCCGCGGAGATCGAAGCCAAGCTCGCCGAGATGGGGGGCAAGATCACGGCCGACTACCAGGGCCGCGACCTGCTCATGGTCGGGGTTCTCAAAGGTGCGTTCATCGTGATGGCCGATCTGGCCCGTCATGTCGATCTTCCGGTCGAGTTCGATTTCATGGCGGTGTCGTCGTACGGGCACGCCACCCAGACATCGGGAGTGGTTCGGATTCTCAAAGACCTGGACCGCGAGATCGCCGGCCGCAACGTTCTGATCGTCGAGGACATCATCGATTCCGGCCTCACGCTCAACTACCTGCTCAAGAACCTCCGGGTCCGCCAGCCGGCGTCGCTCGAACTGGCGGCGCTGCTCGTCAAGGAGGGCCTCCAGCGGGTACCGATCGACGTCAAGTACCCCGGCTTCATGATTCCTCCCGACTTCGTCATCGGGTACGGCCTCGACTTCGAGGGCAAGTACCGGAACCTGCCGTACGTCGCGGTGATGGAAGAGGAATAGTCGGCAGACCCCGACCCCAACGCCAACTCCGACCCCAACGCCGACCCCAACGCCAACTCCGACCCCGACGCCAACTCCGGCCCCAACGCCGACCCCAACGCCGACCCCAACTCCGACCCCAACGCCGACCCCAACTCCGACCCCAACTCTCGAGGTCTCGAGCTGGAGACCGGTGACCTCAGGAC
>JBFIQU010000046.1:0-11644 GCA_041609395.1 Acidimicrobiia bacterium
AAACTGCGTTGGTCGTCGTCGATGTTCAGAACGACTTTGCCGATCCGAACGGCAGCCTGTATGTCGCCGGCGGGGAACGGGTCGTCGCTGCCGTCAACAAGGCGATCTACGAAGCCGCGGCCGGCGGCGCGTTCGTGGTGTACACCCAGGACTGGCATCCGGCCGAGACGCCCCACTTCGCCGACTACGGGGGCATCTGGCCTGTGCACTGCGTAATGGACAGCTGGGGTGCTGCGCTGCATCCGGACCTGATCGTCACCGGACCAATCGTAAAGAAAGGATCGAACGGCGAGGACGGCTATTCGGGCTTCACGATGCGCGATCCGGTCTCCGGTGACGAGATCGCGACTGAGCTGCAAGATCTGCTCACCGAACGCAACGTCGCCCGTACGGTCGTGGTCGGGCTCGCCCTCGACTACTGCGTGAAGGAAACGGCGCTCGATTCCGCTCGCCTCGGATTCGAGACCGTGGTGATCGACCGAGCTACGGCGGCGGTCAACCTCACCCCTACCGACGGGGACGAGGCCAGGGCGTTGCTGGGGGCCGCCGGGGCCGGGATCGTGTAGTGACGAGTCAGGTCGGGATGACGCGAGCCCCGGCCACCGGTCGCGGCACGATCTTCGCGGGCGGTCGATGCCCGGACGCGAGGACGTAACGGAACCCGCGACCTAGAGAAAAAGGTCCGCTGCCGAGAAACACCTCGAAACCCCCTCCGAGGTAGGAACCCTGGAGGGCTGCGCGCTCTTGCCAGACGCGACGCACGACCCAGGTGAGATCCACGACCCCCGTGTCGACGAGGCCCGCCTCCAGCATCCAACTCCTGAAATCGTTCTCGTCGGAATCACACCAATAGCCGACGCCGATCGCCGCCAGCACGTCGCGCACTCCGTGCGACATGGTGGCCGGGCCCAGGATGTCGGTCACGACCATGACGCCGCCGGGCCGCAGCACCCGTGCCATCTCCGGCTGGCCGATGTCGGTCGGCAACGGGGTCGGATCGACGATCGAATCGCTCACGATGACGTCGACGGAACCATCCGGGAGCGGTAGACGATCGACCGGACACGTGTCGAATGCGACAGTCGCCGCGGTGGTTGCCGCCGCCGCCTTGGCGCGGGCGACCTCGACGAGGCGATCGGATCGCTCCAGGCCGAGGACGCTGCCGCCTACCCCGACCCGGGCCGCCAGGCGTACGGCCAGATCGCCGTGTGCGGAACACAACACGACGACGTCACGACCGGCGAGCGGACCCAGGGCGACCTCCATCGCCTCGAGCACGGGCTCGAGCAGTTCGACCTCGCTGCGGCTCCAGCGCGGCATAGCGTCATCGTTTACGCCGGCCCCGAAGCGGCAAAGGGGTCGAAGGCCCCGTTTCGAGCGGAGTCAGTCCAGAATCGCCGTGCCCCGAATGCCGGCCATGATCATTGCGGCACCAACCCCGAGTGACGAGATCAGCGTCAGCCACAGGAACCACGCCGCACCCTGGTACTCACCCGCAACCCAGGCCAGGAACAGCCCGACTCCGGCAAGCACGGGAGCCAGCGTGATCGTCTCGAACATGAGCTTGTGCCCTCGCGGGTCCTGCGCCACCCGCCACGCCCCGAACGCAAGAGCGAGGAGGATCCCACCGGACCAACGCACCCAGAAGTAGTCGATGGTCGGTGCGTCGGCGAGGGTCTCGACGAGGAACTGCGGCACAAGCAGCAGGAATATTCCGTAGACGAGAGCGTCGGCGGTGAAGACCCAAGCGGCCGCCCGCACGACGGTCGTTTCATCTCGCTCCATGGTGGTCACGGTCATTGTCCTTTCCTCTCCAAGTATGCAACTTAGAGACGCCGGTGACGAGACCGCGGGAATTCGTCGATCGGGCGTCGTGGTTTACTCATCGGCATGCGCGAGCCCCAAACTTCAGTCGAACTCACAGACTTCCGCCGCTGCGTCCACGACCTCTATCGCGCCGTGCGAGACGGGGGTGAGTCACCCGAAGCCGCATGGAGCCGGTGGCGTGCCGGCCGGGACGAACTCTTCCTCTCCCATCCTCAGAGCGCCCTCAGCGTGGACGAACGAACGTCGTTCTCCGGTTTGTCGTACTTCCCTCACGACCCGGCACTGCGGTTCACCGTCGCCGTCGAGCCTGTCGACCAGCGGAGCTTCGGCATCGGGCACAGTGGGGAAGGCGTCACCGCCTTTCGCCGGATCGGCGCTGTAGAGGTTCCGTTTGCCGCGGGATCGCGGCGGCTCTCCGTGTACTGGCTCGAGGGCTACGGCGGCGGCCTGTTCCTTCCGTTTCGCGATGCCACCTCCGGCGAGAGTACGTACGGCGGGGGTCGATACCTGCTCGATACGGTCAAGGGTGCCGATCTCGGCACCGAGGACGGACGCCTGGTTCTGGATTTCAACTACGCCTACCACCCGTCGTGTGTGTACAGCGACCGGTGGTCATGTCCGTTGGCGCCTCCGGAGAACCACCTCGACATCGAGGTGCGCGCCGGGGAGCGGCTCAGCCGACCCGACCGGCGATAGCGGCGAGTCGTGCTGCATCCGTCACGGTGATGAGCCTGTAGCCGGTCTCGACTGCCCCGGCGGCCCGTAGCTCGCCCAGCGCCTCGTTCACGGACTGGCGGCTGGCCCCGAGCAGCGTGGCGAGGGCTGCCTGGGAGAGATGCACCTCGCCGTACCGGTCGGATTCGTCGAGCAGTAGCTCGGCAACCTGCTCTTTCACGGTGCGCTGCATGAGACGCAGCAAACGGCGCTGCGTGGACTCCAGTTGGGCCAGCCCTGCCACCAACCATCGCAATGCGATCACCGGATGCTCGACGAGCAGAGGAAGCAGCCGGCTGCGGGCCAGGCGGATCGCCCGCACCGCGTCGACGGCCTGAGCCGACGAGATATAGGGCTCGCCTTTGAACATGGCGATATCACCGATGACAGCACCCTCACCGACGCGACCAACTACGCGTCGCGCCCTCCCCGTCCCCCGGTACAACTCCACCGTGCCGCGTTCGACGACGTACGCCGCGTCCGAGGAACTGCCTTCCTTGAAGAGATGCGTTCCGGGGTACTTCTCGACCGAATCGGCGACGGCGGCCAGAGCCTCGAGGTCGCTCGGACTCAGGGGCAGATAGTCGGTCCGCCCGAAGGAACGGGCGAGCCATGCGAAGTGCTGTTTGTCGGCTCGGTCCATGTGATGGTGCTCCACGCCCGTCAACAACGTCGCCGTCCCGACTGTTCCCACCGGAATGTCGGGGAGCCGACAGATCGGCCTCGGGGCCGCAGTGCGGCAGCGGTTCAACGTGCTGCGCCGACCGGCGGAACGTACCAGCACGAACAACGTCGGACATCCGACACATCGAAAAACCCCCATCCAGATCCGGCGTTGCACCGAATACCAGGTACATAGTCAGGGTTTCCTCCTCCCCCTTCCTCCCTGCAACCCCTGGCACATCGGAACCGCCTCCCTCTCCCCGGGGAGGCGGTTCGCCGTTCTGAACCACCCCTCACCGGCGAGGACGCAGGAATCCTTCAGCCGCCAGCGTCCGCATGGCGAGGATGCCGGCCGCGGGACCCAGCGCCAGCACCGGAAACGCCCAGCGCCAGCTGTGGACCTCGGCCAGGTCGGGTATCAGCTGGATCGTGATCAGCGTGATCAGGAAGCCGAGGGCAGTCTGAAGCGTCAGCGCGGTGCCACGTTCGGTGGGGGACGTGACTTCCGTCACGAGAGCGGAGAACTGGGCCGAATCGGCCACGACGGCGAATCCCCAGACGAGGAACACGGGAACCGTGAGCCAGGGACTGACGCCGAACAGCAGAGGGCTGGCCAGCGCAATGCTGCCCGACAGTGCCATCGACAAGCCCGCCACGAGGGGGCGCCCCATCCGGTCGGCGGCAACCCCGGCGACCGCTGCGCCGGCTCCGCCGACTGCGATAACGAAGAACGTGGCCGTCGAGACCCACCCGGAGCTGTACCCGCCCGCGGCTGCCGAGGCTGCCAGAAACGACGCCGTCCAGGTCCACATGGCGTACAGCTCCCACATGTGACCGAAATAGCCGTAGGAAGCGAGACGAAACTCGCGATTGCGGACCGTGCGGCCGACGAGGCGCAGCGAAAACCGCTGCGCGGGGACTTCGAACGGCCCGTCGCGAACACCGGCGACAAGAATCACCGCCCCGACTGCGGCCAGTGCCGACGCGCCGAGAACGACGCCTTGCCAGTCGAACCCGACACCGCGAATCAGGTGGGGGCCCGCCGAGCCCACGGTCAGGGCCCCGACGAGCACCCCTAGCGCCATCCCCCGCCCGGTGCGGAACCAACCGGACATCACCTTCAGCCCGCTCGGGTATACGCCGGCCAGCGCCGCCCCCGTGAGAAACCGCAGGCCGAACGCCATGCCGTAGTCGCCGGCGTCGAGCGTGACCAAGGCTGCGTTGGCGAGCAGGGCGATGGCGGCCGCGAACCCGAACATGACGCGGCTCGGAACCGCATCGTTCACCCCGAAGACCGCGAGAGCGAGCGCACCGACGACGAAACCTATCTGGACGGCCTGCGTGAGGCCTGACGTCTGCGCCGAGGACAGCCGCCACAGCTCCTCGAGTTGGGGGGCCACTGCCGACGCCGAAAACCACAACGTCAAGACGAGCAACTGGCTGAATGCAATGAGGGCCAGCGCCCGCCATCGAGCGGGCGCCTCGTCAGACTCGCTGGCCCGCAGGTTCTCGGCTCCCGGACTCGACATCATCATCGACATTACGGCCTCCGAGCCGGGCATAGGCGCCGGACGCCCCGATCACCGCCGCCAGCACGGCAGCCCACAGCACCGGCCGGTCCCCGACCAGCTGCAGTGCCCGCTGCGACAGGTTCTCTACGAAGCGAAACGGACCCGAGCCGCTCAGCGCAACTGCACCGCCCGAGATGTTGGTCCACCAGAACCACACGATGTAGCTCCCGGCCATGAGAAGGATCGCACCGGAGACGCGATTCACGTACCTCATAGCAGCCCGCAGTCTGCTGAGAAGGGATTGGCGGCCGATTGCGACGACGATCGTGATTCCGAGGAGCAGCGACGACATACCTGCTCCATAGGCCACGAACGTGACAACGCCGGCGGCGAAGCTGGCCGAGGTTATCTGCGCAGCCACCACGGTCAGGAAAACGGGAAGCGTGCACGACAGCGATGCCACTGCGTACGAAACGCCGAATGCGAACATCGACCGGTGACCCCGGTCCCGCCGCCGACCGCCGATCTTGGGCAATCCGATCACGGGCTCGAACCCGGCGAGCATGGCGACTCCAAAAACGGCGACCAGGGCGCCGACAATGAGGGCGAGCCACGGAATCAGGTCGATGATCGACCGGAAGCCCGCCGTGATGAGGATTCCAGCGGCGCCAAAGACGGCGAGGAATCCGAGTGAGACGCTGCCACCCACAGCCAGTGCCCGGCCCACGGCGTCGGGCCGGGACCGTACCCCGTCACTCCCGGAGCCGATGAAGTACGACAGGTATGCCGGCAACATGGCGAACCCGCAGGGGTTGAGGGTTGCCACCAGACCGGCGGCGAAGGCGAGCGCAATCGGGGCATCGAACATGTCAGCCGCCCAGGTGCTCGACGATGAGCGCTTCCAACTGGCGCTCGGTGACAGGCCCGTTGTGCTTCTCGATGATCTCCCCCTTGTCGGAGATGAACACCGTGAACGGCATGCCGAGACCGCCGAGCTCGCGATAGAGCTCGCCGCTCGGATCCTCGGCGAGATCGAACAGCACGCCGGTTTCGTCGACCAGCCGGAGCGCCTTCTGCCGCTCGTCCTGGATGTTGAAGCCGATGAACGCCACATCGTTGCCGAGACGTTCCTGGACAGGCCGGAACGCAACCGACATCTCGGCAACGCACGACGGGCACCACGACGCCCAGAAATTGACGACGAGCGGTCGCCCGCCGTAAACGTCGAGCGAAGCGAGGCTACCGTCGAAGTACAGGAACTCGATGTCGGGCGCAGCCGGGCCTGACCCCGCCACTACCTCCCACGTCGTGGCGCTGGTGTCGGGCAACGGCGCCGGAGACGGCGGAGCCGACCCTGAGGAGAGGAGGACGGCTCCGGCAACGATGGCAGCAATGACGGAAACCGCCGCAACACTGAACCTGGTGAGGGGACGAGCTGTCGCCCGTTTTCCGGTATCCATATCGTCTCGATCAACGATTTCCGGCGTGCCGCCGTGGCATGAATGTCGCCAAACCGACAGAATGCGGTTCAGCCGGGCCGGAGCCCGGATCCCACGTACCGACGGCGAACCGGCGGTCAACGTCAACCGCCGCGCCTTCTGGTCGGCAACCGGCGGGACTCTGCCGTAGACCGTGGCCGGACAGGGTCAATTGGCCTCAGGCCTCATCTCCCGATCACCAGGAGTCGCGGCGGATAGAACTCAGTCAGATGTCGAAGTTCTGACGGAGCAGATCGAGCAGGTTCGGAGCACTGATCGGCCCCCGGATGATCTCGGTCACCACACCGTCCGGTGAGTAGATCACGGTCAGCGGCATACCCTGAGCTCCAAAGGCCGTACTCAACCCGCGCCCGTCGGATCCGCCGACGTCACGCGCGAGAATCCACGAGTCGATCCCCATCTCCCTGGCGAAGCCGAGCCCGCGCCCGTTGTTCTGAGAGTTGATCCCGACGAAATTGACGACATCGCCGATCTGAGCCGACAGTTCGGCGAAGCCGGGCAATTCGCGGCGGCAGTGCGGGCACCAGTTGGCGAAGAACGCGGCGACGGTCGGCTTCCCGCCGAATTCGGCGAGGGTCACTCTCTGCTCCGAATCCGCCAACAAAGGGAGGTCCCAGGCTTCGGGTGCGGTGGCACCGGTCGGCGCCGGGCCGGGCCAGAACACGACCAAGGCCGCCACGAGCAGCGCTGCGATGCCGCCCCCGATCGCCACCGACCGGGCGGCCTGGCGCCGCCGCGACGTGCGGCGGCGCTGTTCGGCCTCAGCGCGCTTCCTCGATATCAGCTGCTTCCGGCTCACGACCCCGTTCAACCACGCTGCGTTGCGGGGCATTCCCTACGGCGTGAAATGATTCTGCTGCGGGCCGCGTTCACCCATCGTGGACAACGAAGGAGACCCATGCAGCCCGGTACCAGCTACGACTACGACGTGATCGTGATAGGCGCCGGCCCCGCCGGCGAGAATGCCGCCGACCTTGCCGGGCGGGGCGGACTGCGGGTCGCCATCGTCGAGAAGGAACTCGTCGGCGGAGAATGCTCGTACTGGGCATGCATGCCGTCAAAGGCTCTGCTCCGTCCCGGCGAAGTCATGCGTATGGTCCAGCGCGTGCCCGGCGCCGCCGAAGCCGTCACCGGGAAGATCGACATCGAAGCCGCCCTGGAGAGACGGAACAAACTCGCGGCGAACTGGGACGATTCCGGGCAAGTGGAGTGGCTGAAGAGCGTTGGAGTCGATCTCATCCGCGGGCACGGCAGGCTCGCCGGCCCCAAGGCCGTCGAGGTCGAGGCGGAGGACGGGTCGATCACTCGCTACGAGGTGTCGACCGCCGTCGTCGTTGCCACCGGAACGGGGGCGTCCATTCCGCCGATCGATGGGCTCAGGGACACCCGAGTCTGGGATAACCGTCAAGCGACCACCGCCTCAGAAGTACCCCGGCGTCTCCTGGTGATCGGAGGTGGCGTCGTCGGCGTCGAGATGGCACAGGCATGGAAGTCGCTCGGCGCCGAGGAGGTCACGATCGTCGAGATGATGGACCATCTTCTGCCGCGGGAAGAGCCCTTTGCCGGTGCCGAGCTGCAGAAGGCACTCGAACGTCAAGGGATCACCGTGATCACGAACACGCAGGTGCACCGGGTCGAACGGCGCCACCCCGACGGACCGGTCATCGTGGAACTTCGCGAGGTCTTGCACGACGCGGTATCGCACACCGGGGACCGCCTCGAAGCCGACGAGATCCTCGTCGCTACGGGCCGGGTGCCACTTACGGCCGATCTAGGACTGGAGTCGGTGGGACTGGATTCCGGCCACTTCATAGAGACGAACGACCACCTGCAGGCAACCGGCGTCGACGATGGCTGGCTGTACGTCGTCGGAGACGCCAATGGCCGAGCGCTGCTCACCCACACCGGCAAGTACCAGGCCCGCATCGCCGGCGCGCACATCGCCGGGCACAAGACCGCTGCCCGCAACGATCGCGCCACAATTCCGCGGGTCGTGTTCACCGACCCTCAGATTGCTGCGGTCGGACGCACCGAAGCCCAGGCCCGCAAAGCTGGGATCACGGTGCGCATAGTGCAATACAGCACAGGAGCCACGGCCGGGGCGGCAGCTCTGGGGCGCGGCATTCGGGGAACCAGCCAACTCGTAATCGACGGTGACCGCGGTGTCATCGTGGGCGCCACCTTCGTGGGACCCGGAGTCGGCGAGCTCCTGCACGCCGCCACGATCGCGATCGTCGGCGAGGTGCCGCTGGAAACTCTGTGGCATGCCATTCCTGCGTTCCCCACGCTCAGCGAGATCTGGCTGCGGTTCCTCGAGGCCTACCGGGACCAATACGGAGTCGTATTCGAGTAGGTGGGAACAATCCCGCCCGATGCGGCCCGAGGACAGGCCCCGCTGTCACCTACGCAGAGTCTTCCGCCCCCATCACGGCGCCCGAAGGGCGCGTACCATGCGGTCCTGGAGGTGGGGTTTGTGGACCTGCGCAAGGGCAGCCGGGTGACGCAAATCACGAAGAAAGTAGGCCGGCCGGGCAAGCTCGGCCGGGTCGTCGACGTACGCGGTCACGACGTGGAGGTTCGCTGGGACGACGGGCACACCGCCATCGTCGAAAAGCACAGTCTGAAGCCCGCGGACAAGTAGCCGCTACTCCACCGGAGCGAGACGCACCAGCGGAATGCCGCGATCGGTGCGCGCCGCATACTCCGCATAGTCGCTGTTGGCTTCGAGCGCTCGAACCCACCATCGCTCGTATTCGTCGCCGTCCATCTCGACCGCCGTCACCGCAATGCTTCGGCCGCCGATGTTCACCGCAGCCCGCGGGTGGTTGCGCAGATTGAGAAGCCAGGCCGGGTCACGATGGTCACCGGCGTTGGACGCCACGACCACGTACCCGGCGCCGTCCGGCATGTACGACAGCAATACCGATCGCTGCCGGCCCGACCTTCGCCCCAAAGTCACGAGTTCCAGCACCGGCATGCCCACAATGCGCCGCAGAAAGCGGCCGTTGGTGATTCGCCACCCCCACCGGTGGAATCGCCAGAACGTCCGGAGCAGCCAGTTCCGTTGCGGTGCCATGTGGTTACCGGCTCCGGGAACCGTCCGATCCGGACCGGTCGTTGTCGTAGACGAAGACGGCCGGGTAATGATGACATGAAGATCACGATCGAGTTCGATCCCTACCGCAGCTGCGACGACTGCTGCCATCACGACCTCGCCTGCGGGGCGCTCACTACCGACCTGTTACGGGAGGACGGACCGCATGATCCGATGTGGGAGATCGGACCCGACGGTCGCCTGCAGCCGCTGACCGCCGCGGAGCAGATTCCCGCGGCGTGACCCTTGCAGTAGACGCCGGAAGCGTGCAGGCCGGCATATGAGTGCGCTGGTCACCGCAGTTGCCTTCTTCGTTGGCGCCGTCCCCGTCGCCAACCTCGCAGCCCGCTGGACCCGCCGGGTCGACCTGCGCAGCCACGGCTCCGGAACCGTCTCCGCCAGTGGCCTCTACGCCGTGGCGGGGTTTGTGCCGGTTGCCGTGGCCGGCGTCGTCGACATCGCCAAAGGAGCGGTCGGACCGCTGCTGAGCGGAGGTCACGACGGCTACGGCGCAATCGCGACTGCGGCCACGCTCATCGGTCACAACTGGTCGCCGTTTCTGCGAGGAGCCGGCGGTCGCGGGCTCGCTCCGGCCCTCGGCGCAACCCTCGTGCTGGCCCCGGAGGGAACGGCCGTTCTGGCCGCCGGGCTCGCCCTCGGGCGGTTGTTCCGACACACCGGGCTGGGGACGTTCGTCGCCGTCGTCGCTCTGACCCCGGTGCTGGTGATCTCACGCGGCACCGCAGGGATGTGGCTCGGCCTCGCGGCTACTGGACCGATTCTGTTGAAGCGAGTTCTGGGCAACACCCCGCTCCCCCGCCCGGGGCGGAACGCCGCCTTCTCGCGCCTGGTCTTCGATCGCGATCCGCCGACCGGGAAGGAGGCGACGGGGTGACGGTTGCCGTCATCACCGACAGCGGCGCCTCGTTGCCCCCCGATCCGGCTGCCGCGGCCGGAATCGACGTGGTCCCCATCCGCATCCGCATCGGGGACGACTCGTATCGGGACGGCGACGTCTCGGTCTCCGACATCCTCGCCCGCTATGACGAGGGGGTTACGACCGCAGCACCGACCCCGGGGGACTTCCTCGATGCGATCAACGCTGCGAATGAGCCCTGCCTCGTCGTGACCGTGGCCGGCCGGCTCAGCTCTTCGCACGACGCGGCGATTCTGGCGGCACGCACAGCACAGGTGCCCACTCAGGTGGTCGACTCGGACACGGCCGCGGGTGGCCAGGGTCTCGTCGTGCTGGCTGCGGCGGGTGCTGCCGCCGCCGGAGCCGATCTCGACGATGTGGCGGCCCGAGCCCGGGACGTCGCCGGCCGCATCAGGTTGATGGCCGGAGTGGGCGACCTGGAGATGTTGATCAGGGGCGGTCGCGTGCCGCGGGCGGTGGTTCCGGTTGCGCGCTGGATCGGCGCCAAACCGATGTTCGAGTTGGACGCCGGCCAGATCCGCCCTCTGCGCCCGGCGCGCAGCATCGAGGCGGTCATCGAGAGGATCACGAGAGCGGTTCACGAGCACCGGGCACCGGAGGCGACCCTTCACTGCGCAGCGCTTCATGCCGGTGATGCCGGAAACGCCGCTGAGCTGTTGCAGCGGGTCGGAGCGAACGAAGCGACCGGCATCGGATACATCGCCGAGTTCGGACCCGCCCTCGTCGTCCATACCGGACCGGGGATTCTGGGCCTCGCCTGGTGGTGGGAACCGCGCCGCCTGAGGCGGCCCGCAGTGTGACGGGCCGAATCGCCTACTGCTGATAGTTCGAGCTCGCTCGCATGGTCTCGGCGATGTGGACGTTGACGAGAGCCGGTTTGCCCGAGGCCCTGGCGCGTTCCAGCGCAGGCCGGATCTCACCGGGCCGGTCGACGAACTCCCCGTAGCCACCGAGACCCTCGACCATGGCGTGGTACGGACGCACCCCGAGGTCGGCGGCCACGAGGCGATCAGGGAAGAACGCCTTGTGGAACGTCTTGATGTTGTTCCACACCCCGTCGTTGCCGACGACACCGATGACCGGAATCCCGTGGCGTACGAACGTGTCGAACTCGAATCCGTTGAACCCGAACCCACCATCGCCGTAGACGATGCCGACGAGCTTGTCGGGATGGGCGATCTTGGCGGCGAGGGCGAACGGGGCGCCGGTGCCGAGGGTCCCGAAGGGCCCAGGATCGAGCACATGGCCCGGATTCGAAACCCGGAGCCATTTCGCAGTCGTCGAGACGATGTCGCCCCCGTCGACGGCGACGATGGCGTCCTCGCCGAAGAACTCCGCGACCTCGCGGGCGAACCGCTCCGGATGGACCGGGCTGTCGTCGGTGGCGCTCGCCGCCGCA
>JBFIQU010000047.1:0-11536 GCA_041609395.1 Acidimicrobiia bacterium
GCAGGCTCGGGAGCGGATACGCTCATCGGCATGCTGCTCGTCAATGCCGAACGCATCGCCGGGGCGCTGTCGTGAACGGTGTCACCGTGCGGGAAGGCGCACCGTCGTGGACTGGGTGACGGCCCCCTTCGAGCTGGCGTTCCAGCAGCGAGCGTTGCTCGGGGGTTCGCTCGCTGCCATCGCCTTGTCGCTCGTCGGAACCTGGGTCGTGTTGCGCGGGATGACGTTTCTGGGGGATGCACTCGTCCACGGCGTGATCCCCGGGATCGCCCTCGCCGTCCTGCTCGGATTCAACGTGCTCGCCGGCGCCGCCGTCGCTGCCCTCGTGATGATCCTCGGCATCAACCTCGTCCACCGGCAGACGACGTTCTCGGAGGACACCGGCATCGGCCTCCTCTTCGTCGGGATGCTCGGCCTCGGCGTGATACTCGTCTCGCGTACCGATTCCTATACCGGCAGCCTCACCGGGATCCTGTTCGGCGACGCCCTCGGCGTCTCCAGATCCGACATCGCTCTCTTGGCCGGCGTCGCTGCGATCACGTTGATCGTCACGCTGGTCATGTACCGGGCGTTTCTCGTGCTCGCGTTCAACGAGGAGAAGGCGGCGCTGCTCGGTCTCCATCCCCGATTCGCTCACGCCGTGCTGCTGGTCCTCATCACGATGGCGATCGTCGGATCCTTCCAGACCGTCGGGACGCTCCTCGTGTTCGGGCTCCTGGTGGGCCCGGCGGCCACTGCGGCCCTCGTCGTGCGACAGGTGCCGGCCATGATGCTCACGGCCGTGGTCATCGGGGTTCTCTCGGTGGCCGCCGGCCTCTCGATCAGCTACCACGCAGACACGTCGGGGTCGGCAACCATCGCCGTCGTTCCGATTGCACTCTTCTTCATCGTCCTCACGCTGCGAACCGTGGCCATTCACCGGGCCCGCCGGGCCGTGTCCCGGGGGTGACCGCTCAGCGGTCGAGCTTGGTCGTGAGGTGATCGATCGAGGCCCGCAGTGCGGCGACCTCGTCACGGAGCTGAACGATGTCGGACTCCGGCGGCTCGTCTGCGTTGCCGACGAACATCGATGCCAGCGTGGCGGCCACGGTTCCCAGGAACGCAATGCCGACGAGCATGAGCAAGACGGCGCCGATGCGACCGCCGGTCGTCACGGGGGACAGATCTCCGTACCCGACGGTGGTGAGGGTCACGAGCGACCACCACAACGCATCGCCGAAGGTGGTGAATCCCTCGTTGCCGGACCCGCGTTCGACCACGAACACGAAACCGGCGACTGCCGTCGTGGCGAGCGCGACGATGCCCACGGCGGCCGGGACATTGCGGCGCGACATGATCGACCGTCCCTGCCGCAGCACCTTGACCATCACGAGGGCGATACGAACCAGGCGTGCCAGCCTGGCGATCGAGCCGACGGAGGCGACGACCGCGATTCCGGTCGCCAGGTGATACGGGGCGCTGAGGACGATGATGCCGATGTCGACCCAGTTCCAACGTTCCCGGAGATACTCGGCCCGTCCGTGGGCGCTCACCTTGACGACGGCCTCGAACACGAAGATCGACCACGCCACGATGTCGACGACGAGGATCGTGCCGGTGAGGTCGCCGGGCTGGACGGCGACCGGAATCGACAGCAACGCCGCGACGAACACCAGCACGTCGAGCCGGCGATCGAGACGGGCAAGGCGTTCGCGCCGCTGCCGCGCCGTTTCCCGGATCTTGTTCCGGACGCCCGTGGCCATAGCGGGATGGTAGAAGCGGGACTTTCCGGATCCGGGGAGTGTCGGGATGGTGTCGGGGCCGGAGACTGCCGAATCTCGACCCGGTAGCCTGGGGCAACCACCACTCTCGGAGGAGTCCCATGAGCGAAGCCGTCATCGTCGCCAACAAGCGCACCGCGCTCGGGAAGTCGTATCGAGGTTCGTTCAGCATGACCCGTCCCGACGACTTCGCCGCGCACGCCATTCGCGCCGCCCTGGCCGACGTTCCGGGTGTCAAGGACGAGGACGTCGAGGACGTCATCTTCGGGTGCGGGCTTCCTGAGGGACCCTCGGGAAGCAACGTCGCCCGGATCGCACTGCTCCGGGCGGGTCTCCCGACGTCCGTTCCCGGCGTCACGGTCAACCGGTTCTGCTCGTCCGGGCTGCAGACCGTGGCCATGGCGGCAACCCGGATCATGGCCGGCGAAGCCGACACGATCGTCGCCGGCGGCGTCGAATCGATTTCTCTGGTGCAGAACGACAAGATGCGCACCATCGACCTGGTGAACAGGGAACTGGCGGCCCAGGTGCCCGGTATCTACATGAGCATGGGGGAAACCGCCGAGGTCGTTGCCAAGCGGTACTCGATCTCCCGCGAGGACCAGGACGCCTACGCGCTGCTGTCGCAACAGCGGGTAGCTGCCGGCCAGGAGAACGGCTGGTTCGACGACGACATCGCACCCATGAAGGTGAATCGGCCGGTCAAGCAGGAGGACGGGTCTCTTGCCGTCGAGGAGGGGTATGTCTTCGCGATGGACGAGTGCAACCGGCCCACCACCACGCTCGAGGGCCTGGCACAGCTGCCACCGGTGTTCGACCCGGAAAACGGCAGCGTCACTGCGGGCAACGCGTCGCAATTCTCCGACGGCGCCTCTGCGACCGTCGTCATGTCGAAGCGCAAGGCCGACGACCTGGGCATCGAGCCACTCGGCTATTACCGGGGCTTCGCCGTCGCCGGCGTCGATCCCGACGAGATGGGCATCGGACCGGTCAAGGCGGTTCCCAGGTTGCTGGCGCAGACCGGCCTCACTCTCGACGACATCGACATCGTCGAGCTGAACGAGGCGTTTGCCTCACAGCTGCTCTATTGCCAGCGCGAGCTCGAGATTCCGGACGACAAACTCAATCCGCTCGGCGGGTCGATCTCTATCGGGCACCCGTACGGGATGACCGGGTCGCGCATGATCGGCCAGCTTCTGCGGCATCTCCGTCGCACCGGAGGCCGGTACGGCATCGTCACCATGTGTGTCGGCGGGGGCATGGGCGCCGCCGGCCTGTTCGAGGTGGCGAGCTAACAGCCGCCGGCCAGCAACCAACAGCTTCGCCGCGTACGGCTCAAGTTGGAGGCTGTTGAACGCCGATATCCCACATGTAGCGTCCGCTCACCCGCGTCGTGGTCGCTCGGACAACGGAACGCGACTTCGTGGAGTGATGCTCGATGCGACGCCCGACGCTCCTTGCCGTCTTGGCCGGTCTGGTGGTGGCGCTGGCGATCCCGATCCCGGCGCAGGCGGTCCAGACCGGAGACACCGTCGACTACGACCTCGTGTTCCCCGTCGATGGCCCTACTCGATTCAGCGACACGTATTACGCAGCCCGCTCCCACGGCATCCACCATGCCACCGACCTGATGGCCGACAAAGGGGTCCCGGTCGTTGCTGCCGCCTCCGGGACTGTGCGGTTCGTCAACTGGAGCAGCAACCCCGAGGACCTCAACCCGGAACGCTGCTGTTCGCTCGTCATCCGGCACGACGACGGATGGCAGAGCTGGTACATCCACCTCGATAACGACACTCCCGGCACGGACGACGGGCAACGCTGGGGGATCGTGGACGGCTTGCTCCCCGGCAGCCGCGTCGAGGCCGGCGACCTCGTCGGCTGGGTCGGTGACAGCGGCAACGCCGAGGACACGCCGCCGCATCTGCACTTCGAGTTGCGAGCGCCGAACGGCGTCGTCGTCAATCCCTATCGGGCTCTGCTGGCCGCGCAGGGACGCTCCGGCGTTCCCATCGACGTGTACCGCGTCGGTCACCGCGGTGACGGGGTGATCGAACTGCAGGAGCGCCTGCGCCGGCTGGGGTTCGATCCGGGTCCCGCCGATGGCGTCTTCGGGCCGTTGACGGCAGCTGCCATCGCCGAGTTCCAGACCCGCTTCGAGCTCGCCATCGACGGTATCGCCGGCCCGCAGACGCTCGAAACGATCACACGGCTGCTCGATGAATTCGAGGTCAATCTCCGCCTCGGGGACCGCGGCGCCGCCGTAGCCCGCCTTCAGGAGATGCTGATCACATTGGGTATCGATCCCGGGCCGGTTGACGGCATCTTCGGGGGGCTCACGCTCCGGGCCGTCAGGTCGTTTCAGGAGGCCAGTGGGTTGGTGGTGGACGGGATCGTCGGACCGAACACGAAGGGCGTGCTCGGACTGTAGGGAACCGGGAGAGAACTTCAGTCGTCTCAATCCTCGCCGAAACTCATTGAGCCGATCGGCCGATGCACGGATCGTCGAGAACGCGTAGGTTGAAAGTGGTGAGATCCAGAGTTTTCCTGCCGGCGTTGAGTCTGCTGTGTGCGCTCTTCGTCGCGTCACCGGCGGCTGCCAGTGCTCCGTTCGAGCTGATGAGTTCACCGCACCGGGGAGGCTTCGATGCCAGGGCGATGCTGGACCGGCTCGAACTGGTCGGTCGGTTCACGCCGGTCCCGGCGGATTCCGGCGAGGGTCGGCGTGTCGTGTACTCGAACGGTGACCAGCGGGTATGGCTGGTCGACGACGGGGACAAGGTCGTCGCGTCGTACCTGGTGTCGGGCCGTCGCAACGTGCCGGCCGCCGGTACGTACTCGGTCTACTCGCGGTCTGAGTGGTCGGGCTCCTACGGAGGCGGCCTGCGGATGCAGCACATGGTCCGCTTCGCCGTGGGTACGAATCGTGGTTGGGCCATCGGATTCCACGCCATCCCGATAACCCACGCCGGCAATCCGATTCAGAGCGAGTCCGAACTCGGACAGTTCCGCAGCGCCGGGTGCGTTCGGCAAGCCCCGGCCGATGCTGCCCTCATGTGGGAGTTTGCCCGGGTTTCCACGCCGGTCGTCGTCATCCCGTAGCGGGGTAGGCCGCCATTCGGCGGTACCGTTCTGCATATGAACGTCCCTCAGCCCGCGACGAGGCGGCTGCAGACATCACTCGCTACCGAGTGGCGCGAACTCGGGTGGACCGGACGGGTAGCCCTCGTTGGAATCGGCCTTTCGGTGGTCATCGCCGTGATTCTCGGCCTGTGGATCCCGCGTGAGACCGAGCGGCACATCCTGCACGCCCGTGCCGACCTCCTCGAGGCCATCGCCGCCGACCTCAGCAGGTCCGATGCCTTTCCGCTCCAACCGGACCCTGTGAACCTCGAGCAGTTCGACCGCGAAGTCCGCTTCCGGCTCCTCGGCGGTGACACCGTGCGGGTCAAGGTATGGCAGCCGGACGGGACGATCACGTATTCGGACGCCTCCGACCTCATCGGCCGGCGTTTCGAACTCACCGAACCCGCGCGGCGCGCGTTCGACGGTGAGGTATCGACCAAGGTCTCAGACCTCTCCGAGCCTGCGCATGAACTCGATCGTGACCTCGGCGCCTTGATCGAGTTCTATGTGCCCGTTGCGGACGAATCCGGTGCCGTCGCGGTCGTTTTCGAAGTGGAGCAGCAGGCGGAGAGTCTCGTTCGCACGATCTCGAACGTGCGCCGCAACGTGTGGCTCAGCATTGCGGTCGGTCTCGGTGTTCTCACCGTATTCATGGGCACCCTGGCGGTCGCCGGTGCGCGAGCCGCCAACCGGCGGCGCCGGCAAGCCGAGGATCTGCTCGGGGACCTGCTGGCCGCGCAGGACGAGGAGCGTCGGCGCATCGTTGGAGCTCTGCACGACGACATCGGGCAGCCTCTCTACCGGCTCCTCTACGGCCTCGAAGGAAGCCGGCATCGTGTGCGCGACGAACGGGTGGCGGACGAACTGCAGCACCTCCAGGACGTGGTGCGTGACGTGGACCAGCGACTGCGCGCCGAGTTGCGGCATCTCTACACACCGGCCGTCGACGATGTCGGGCTGGCGGCTGCTCTTGCCGAGCTGGTTGCGACCACCGAGCGCGAGTCGGATCTGGACATCGAATTGGACGTCGATCTGCCGAGAAGCCCAACCGGAACCGCAGCCACTGCCCTGTTCCGCACTGCTCAAGAGGGCTTGTTCAATGTCCGGAAGCACTCTGGAGCGCACTCGGCGCACGTGCGCCTGAGCACGATCGGCGAACGTGCCGTTCTCGAGGTCGAGGACGACGGCTCGGGTCTCGCCGGCGTCCCGGGCTTGGGACTGGCGACGACCCGGGATCGCCTCGACGCCATCGGCGGCGGGCTGGACGTCGTGTTCCGTCGGGGCCGGGGGACCCTGCTGCGGGCGTGGGTGCCGCTGAACGGGGAGGATCCCCGATGATCCGTCTCGTGCTCGCCGACGATCACCGCGTGGTGCGCGAGGGCCTGCGCTGGATGCTGGAGGACGATCCCGACATTGAGGTGGTCGGCGAGGCTGCCGACGGGGCCGAGCTCCTCGAGTTGGTGGCGACCGGCGACTGCGACGTCGCCCTCGTCGACGTGCGTATGCCCGGCATCACCGGTCTCGAAGCCCTCGAGGAGATCGCAACCCGGGGCTACGGCGTCAACGTCATCGTCCTGTCGATGCACGACGACGCCGCATACGTGAAACGAGCGGTGGAACTCGGTGCCGCCGGGTATCTGCTCAAGAGCGCCGGGCGTGACGAGATCGTCCGCGCCATCAAGACCGTCGCCGCCGGAGGTGCCTACGTCCAGGGTGAGGTAGCAGGACCGCTCGTCCGCACGGCGATCGGTGCCGACGACGAAGAAGTCCGCTTGAGCGGCCGTGAGACCGAAGTGCTGCAACTGGCGGCCGACGGCCTCGAGAACAAACAGATCGCGCGGCGGCTCGGGATCGGCGAGGCGACCGTGAAGACGCACCTGGGTTCCGCCTACGAGCGGTTGGGGGCCGCCGGGCGTGCCGAAGCGGTGGCCATCGCGCTGCGTCTGGAGTTGATCCACTAGGGCCGAACGTCCCAATGGGCCTCCGCCGTGCGGTGGAGGCGGACCGGCCCATCGGACGAATAGGCAGGCGGGCGCCGCCACCGTACGTTCGGTGCATGGACAAGGCCCACGTGCTCAGGACCGTCAGATCGGTCGTCGCCGACGTCGCGGTCGCGCTCGACGGCACGCCGCTGGTCGACGTCACGTCGTGGTCCCGCCCCATCGACCCCCGTGTGCTGACAACCCTGGGTAACCCGATGCTGCTGTGCCTCGGCGGTCACAACGGACTGCCGTGTGCGCTCGAGGCGGGATCCGACCACGGCGTCGTTCTTCACCTCGTAGGCGGCCGCGCCGCCGACCTGGACCTCGCCGGCCGGCTGCGACGTCGCCTGGGAGATGCGATACCGATCGACCTCTTCTACAGAGATTGAAGGAGAAACCGACATGCGATACACGAAGATTCTCGGAATACTGCTGGCGCTGACCCTGGTCGCATGGGGTTGCGGGGAGGAGGGGGCGGAACCGGCCGGTGCTGCTGCGGCTCCGGCGACGTCGGCGCCTGCCGCTGCCGTCGACTCTGCAGGAACCGACGCCGCGGCCGACTCGGGTGAGACCCACTCCGACGAAGCGATGCATTCCGAGGGTGACGAGCACTCTGAGGAGATGCATTCTGAGGAGGGGATGCACGAGGAGGGTGACGAGCACTCTGAGGAGGCGCATTCTGAGGAGGGGATGCACGAGGAGGGTGACGAGCATTCCGAGGAGGCGCATTCTGAGGAGGGGATGCACGAAGGCGGCGACGAGCACGCCGGAGCCTTCGACCGGGAGGTCACCATCGAGATGACGGATTTCGCTTTCAACCCGGATCTCGTGCTCGTCACCGCCGGTGAGTCGGTGCGGTTCGTCGTGAAGAACAGCGGCGCGATCGAGCATGAGCTTCGGTTCACCACCGAGCACGCCGCCGCAGAACACATTGCGGCAGGTCACGCCGGGCACGGCGACGAGAGCGGCGGACACGGCCACGACGAGATGCTGCTGCTCGTTCCGCCCGGGGAGTCCGGAGAGATCATCGTGACGTTCGACCACCACGCCGACTGGGACATCATTGCGTGCCTCATCGAGGGCCACTTCGAGGCAGGCATGCACGGCGGTCTGATGATCACCTCGGCCTGAATCGTTCTAACCAAGCTGGAGCAACGGGCGGGTCCGTTTCAGGACCCGCCCGCTTGCTGTGTCACGCGCCACTGCAGTTCCCGCTGCTCCGGCTCCCACCAGGCCTTGATGTATTCCAGGATGTCGCGAACATCCTCCTCACTCAGCTTCTCGCGATAGACCGGCATCTGTGACTGCGGGAAGTTGCTCCCGTCGAGAACGATGCTGATGAGCAGCTGATCGGGGTGATGCCACGTGTGACCGGTGGGGTCGTGTGGCGGCGCGTTGTAGGAACCGTCGGCGTTGGGGATCATCCAGTTGGGTTGGCCTTCTCCCGCCACTCCATGGCAGGCGGCGCACTCCCGGACGTAGATGACGGCCCCGCGTTCGATGCGGGCAGGATCGAGTTCCGGGAGCGCAGCCCCCGGCACCGTCGGGGCAGCTCCGGGCAGTGGCGGGACCGACACCGTCGAGCCGGGTTGAGCCATCGATCCGTTCATCGACCCGCCACAGGCCGCCGATAGCAGGACCATCGCCAGGAAAACGGCCCGGCGGCTCACGATATGTCGATCCGGCGCAGGAGCATTGCGTTGACGGCGACGATGACCGTCGACAGGCTCATGAACAGCGCACCGACCGCCGGATCCAGCGTGATCCCGATGCCCGTAGCGACGCCGGCTGCCAGCGGTATCGCGATCGCGTTGTACCAGGTGGCCCACCCGAGGTTCTGAACCATCTTGCGGTGTGTGGCCTTCGACAGCCGCAGTGCGGCCACCGCGTCGGATGGGTCGTCGTCGACGAGAACCAGATCGGCCGATTCGATTGCGACGTTGGTTCCGGCCCCGATCGCCAGGCCCAAGTCGGCCTCGAGCAGCGCCGGTGCGTCGTTGATGCCGTCCCCGACGAAGGCCGTTGGCCCCGAACGTTTGAGATCTCGTACCAAGGCGGCCTTGTCACCCGGAAGCACCCGGGCGTGGAACCGGTCGATACCGAGATCGCCGGCGACGGTTCGAGCCACCGCCTCGGCGTCCCCCGTGATCATCACCGGTTCGACTCCGGCTTCGCGGAGACGGGCGATCGCGGTGCGGGCCTGATCGCGAACGCGGTCCGCCACGCGGAACGCCGCAACCGCCCGATCGTTGCGAAACATCACGACGGCGGATTCGCCGCGGGCATCGGCGACTTCGAGCACGTCGGCGATCGGTCCGTCGACGGTCACCCCCAACTCGCCGGCCCATTCCGGGCGGCCGATCCGGTAGCGCTCTCCGGCGACCGTGCCTTCGAGTCCATGGCCGGGGACTGCAGTGACGTCGTCGACGTCGGCGGGCCGCAGCCCGCGCTCGGCGACGGCCGATACGATCGCCCCGGCGAGAGGGTGTTCCGACGCGGTTTCCAGTCCGGCGGCGATCTGGAGGATCGAGGTCTCATCGCCGTTCGTCGCAAACCCGGATACAGAGAACGCGCCTTCGGTGAGGGTGCCGGTCTTGTCGAACGCCATGAGGCGGATGTTGCGTCCGCGTTCGAAGGCTTCGCGGTTGCGAACGAGGATTCCGTTCGATGCCGACACGGCCGTGGCATTGACGTTGACGAGAGGGATCGCCAGGCCGAGGGCGTGGGGGCAGGCGATGACCAGCACCGTGACTGCCCTCGCCACCGCGAAGGCGGCACCTTTACCGAGGAGTAGCCAGACGACCAGGGTCGGGGTGGCGGCTCCGATCGCCACGAACGTCAGCCAGAGCGCGGCCCGATCCGCAAGCACTTGAAAACCGCTGCGCGACGCCTGTGCTTCCTCGACGAGACGCATGATCTGGCTCAGGGTGGTGGCGTCCCCGGTCCGGGTGACCTCGACTTCGACGGCGCCATCGCCGTTCACTGAGCCGGCCACCACCTCCGAGCCGACCTCCTTGTCGACCGGCTTCGACTCCCCCGTCAAGAACGCTTCGTTGAAGCTGGACCGGCCGGACGTAATCTCACCGTCGACCGGAACCTGCTCACCGGGCCGGATGAGGATGATGTTTCCGACCTCGAGATCAGACACCGGTATGTCGCGAACACCGGAATCCGTCACGAGATGGGCCTCGTTCGGGACCATCGACGCCAGATGCTGCAGCGCTGCCGAGGCCGACTGCACCGACCGCATCTCGATCCAGTGACCGAGGAGCATGACATCGATCAGCGTTGCGAGCTCCCAGTAGAAAGGCTCGCCGGAAAGACCCAGCGAGACGGCGAGTGAATAGCCGTAGGCGACCGAGATGGCGATCGAGATCAGCGTCATCATGCCGGGCCGTCGCGCGGCCCATTCATGTCCGGCCCCTCGCAGGAACACTCCTCCGCCGTAGATGAACAGCACGCTGGCGAGAACCGGCTGCACGAGATGGTCGCCGCCAAACTCGAGCGCGGTGAACTCGAACCACTCCTGAATCTGCTCGGAGAAGTAGAGGACCGGGACGGTGAGAACGAGGCTGAAGAGCAGGCGGTCGCGAAACATCTCGGGGGTATGCCCTTCGTGGCGGTCGTGGCCTCTACCAGGGTCGTCCCTGTGATGAGTGCTCGAGGACCCATCGCCATGCCCCGAGTGGCCGTGGTGGCTGCCGCGGTTCACTCGATTCCCGCCTCCCGCTGCAAGGATCGGATATACGCAACGATGTTCCGAACGTCGTCGTCGCTTACGGTCTCAACCCGGGGCATGTCGCCGAAGTTCCAATGGTGCTGGGCGACCCCTCGCCGTACTGCCAGGAGGAAGACGTCGTCGGAATGATGGCCCGGGCGATAGATCCGATCGACGAGCGGTGGTCCTTGTTCGGTACCGATCCCGTCCGGCCCGTGGCAGGACGAGCAGGCGACCGAGTACGAAGATAGGCCGGCCACAGGGTCGCCGGGCGTAGCGGTCGTTCCGCTTGAGACGCACGCGGTGATGGTCAGGATCACCAACGCGAGGGCGCCACAGCGCACGGCGGTCACAACCAGCGCAAATCGGTGTTGCCGCCGCTGAGGATCACTCCGACCCGCTTGCCCCGGAACTGCCCGGGATCCGTGCGGAGGGCGGCGAGGGCGGTGGCACCGGATGGCTCGACGAGAAGTTTCATCCGGAAGAGGTGGAACCGGGCCGCCTCCACCATCGCATCCTCGCTGACGGTGATGATGGACGCGTCGAGCCCGGTGAGTATCCGGAAGGCGAGGTCACCGATGCCGGTCAGCAATCCGTCGCCGAGGGTCTGCGGATCGGGCACTGCCGGCTGACGGATCCCGGATTCGAGCGATCGGTAGGCATCGTCGACGGCCTCCGGCTCGGCCCCGATGGCGGCGGCGCCGTACTCGGCCGCCACCAGGGCAGTCCCCGACAGCAGCCCGCCACCACCGATAGGCGTCACCACGACGTCGAGATCGGGAACCTCGGTGAACAACTCCAGGGCCGCCGTCCCCTGGCCTGCGATCACCCGGGGGTCGTCGAAGGGGTGGATGATCGCGGCTCCGGTTGCGGCGGCAATGCGTTCGCAGACCGCCTGCCGCTCCGTTTGGTCGCAGAGTTCGATGGTTGCCCCGTACCCGGCGACCGCATCC
>JBFIQU010000048.1:0-11534 GCA_041609395.1 Acidimicrobiia bacterium
CGCGCCCCGCGCTCTTTGGCGAGCCGGGCGGCGGCGATGGTGTCTGCGGTCTCACCCGACTGGGAAATCGCAATGCAGAGATCCCCGGGTGCAATCAGAGGATCCCGGTACCGCAGCTCGTGGGCATAGACGGCCTCAACGGGAATCCGCGCCAGCTTCTCGATCACGTCCTTGCCGACGAGTCCGGCATGGAAGGCGGTCCCGCAGGCAGTGATCCACACCCGGTTGATGCCGGCGACGAAGTCGTCGCCGAACCGGACGTCCTCCAGGTTCAGGGCCCCGTCGGCCCCCAACCGTCCGATGAGCGTGTCGGTCAGGGCGTCCGGCTGTTCGAAGATCTCTTTCAGCATGAAGTGCTCGTAGCCGCCGCGCTCGGCGCGGCCGGCGTCCCAATCGACGTGGAGCGGTTCCCGCTGGATGGGCGTCCCGTCGAGCTTCTGCAGAAACACGCCGTCCCGGGTCACCTCGACGAGCTCGCCGTCTTCGATGATCAAGAAGTCACGGGTGTGGTGCAGGACCGCCGGGATGTCCGACGCCAGGAAGTTCTCCCCGTCGCCCAGACCGACGACGAGCGGGCTGACCATGCGCACCGCGACGATGCGATCGGGCTCCTTGGAAGTCATCACGACCAGGGCGTACGCACCCCTGGCCTTCGCCACGGCGTTGCGGACGGCCGTCACCAGATCCCCGTCGTATTCGTCGGCGATCAGATGGGCCAGGATCTCGGTATCGGTCTCGGAGCTGAAATGGTGGCCGCGCCCGGTGAGCTCCTCTTTCAGCGGCAAGAAGTTCTCGATGATGCCGTTGTGCACGACGACGAACTCCCCCGACGGGTCGCAATGCGGATGCGCGTTGGCATCGCTGGGGGCGCCGTGCGTGGCCCAGCGGGTGTGCCCGATCCCCAGGGTTCCCGCCACGGACGTGCCGTCGAGCTTGTCGATGAGCCGCGACAGCTTGCCTTCCGATTTGTCGACGGCGATGACGCCGTCTTCGAGCACGGCGACCCCGGCCGAGTCGTATCCCCGGTACTCGAGGCGTTGCAGTCCGTCCAACAGGATGGGTGTTGCCGGGCGCGGCCCGACGTACCCCATGATTCCGCACATACGCGATCTCCTCATGGTCGAGTGACCGGAGAGCACGAATGCGAGCCGTCGACTCGCCTCACATCGGGGTGGGATTGTCCCCGGGATCACTCCCGGGTTTTGCCTCACTCCGTTACGACCGTGAGCGGCCGAGAGGGCACCCGCCGAATGGTTCGATACTCCCTCTTCCTCGTCACCTCGCTCACCGGGCGAGGCCGGGCGCTTGGAATGGATCTCCGGTCTCGGTTGTCACCGTGAATGCTACCCGGATTCGGGACCCGGCTCGCCCATTTCGGCCCGCACGACTGCGGCGAGGCGGTCGGCATGGGCCGCTGCCTCGTGGGCCGTCGCCGCCTCCACCATCACTCGCACCAGGGGTTCGGTTCCCGACGCCCTCACCAGGACCCGGCCGTCGGTTCCCAGCTCCTCCTCGACCTCCTGGACCGCCTCCCACACCAACGTGGCGTCGTCGAGGCCTCTGCCGACGACACGGACGTTGCGGAGCACCTGCGGATACTCGGTGATGACATTGCGGAGGTCCACCAGCCGGCGTCCGGTCGCCAGCATCACGGCCACCAACCGCAACGCGGTCGCAAGGCCGTCTCCGGTCGTCCGGTCCTCCAGGATCACGTGCCCGGACTGCTCACCTCCGAGAACCGCGTCGTGTTCGATCATGGCTTCGAGTACATAGCGGTCGCCCACCGGCGTCTCCAGCATCTCGATCCCGAGGCGATCCATGGCCAGCCGGAAGCCCAGGTTCGCCATGACCGTGGACACCACCCGGTTGTTCGTGAGCTTGCCCATCTCCTTGGCGTGCGCGGCCAGCACCGCCATGATCACGTCGCCGTTGGCGGGGACGCCTTCTTCGTCGACGGCCACCAGGCGGTCGGCATCGCCGTCGAAGGCCAGTCCAAGCCGCCCCCCGACGCGACGGGCGAGGTACTCGGGATGGGTTGCCCCGCACCGGTGGTTGATGTTGGTGCCGTCCGGTTCGGCATTGATCACGTCGACGGAGGCTTTGAGCTTTTCGAACAGCTGGGGGGCGGCACGGAACGCGGCACCGTTCGCACAGTCGAGCACCACCTCGAAACCGTGCATGGAGTACTCGAACCGCTGGGCCAGCATGTCGACGTACCGATCGAGCGCGTCGGGCAGCGGTTGCAGCATGCCGATGTCGTCGCCGGAAACCAGCGACCACGGACCACCCGCATGAACGCGTTTCTCGATGTCCGCTTCCTGGGCGTCGCCGAGCTTGCGCCCATCGCGCCCAAAGAACTTAATACCGTTGTCGGGCGCCGGATTGTGCGACGCGCTGACGACGGCCCCATAGGCGGCTCCCGCCGATCGGGTCAGGGCAGAGACGGCACCGGACGGAACCACGCCGGCATCGATGACGTCCACGCCAACGCTCTGCAGCCCTGCCGCCAGACCGGAGGCGAGCATGGGGCCGGAACGGCGGGTGTCCCTCCCGACCACCACCGGGCCACCACCCGCGCCTGCGGCGCGACCGAGCGCGACGGCGAGATCGACGGTCAGTTCGGTGTTGGCGCGCCCACGGACACCGTCGGTACCGAAGAGGCGGCGCTGGCTGGCCATTACCGCTTGGTGAACTGCGGGGCCCTTCTCGCCTTCTTCAGGCCGTACTTCTTGCGTTCGACCCGGCGAGCATCTCGGGTGAGCAGACCGCTCCGCTTGAGCTCCGGACGGAGCTCCGGATTGACGGCCACCAGCGCCCGGGCGATGCCGAGTCGCAAAGCGTCCGCCTGCCCGGTGAACCCCCCGCCTTCGAGCTGAGCATGGATGTCGTACCGGCCCTCGAGACCGGCGACGCGAATTGCCTCCGTGATCCGCAGACGGTGGGCCGCGCTCGGGAAATAGCTCTCGAGGGAGCGGTCACCGTTCAGCACGAAGCTGCCGGAGCCGTCGAACAGACGCACCCGTGCGACCGAGGACTTGCGGCGTCCGGTTGCTATAGCGGCGGGCTGGGCCATCAGGAGGTCACCTTTCGGACATCGAGATCGAGAACCTGGGGACGCTGTGCGGCATGAGGATGATCGGGCCCTGCATAGACCTTGAGCTTGCGAACGATCTTGCGACCGAGGCGGTTCTTGGGGAGCATCCCCGTCACTGCCTTCTGCACGATCCGCTCCGGGTGACGCTCGCGTACTTCCCCGAGTTCGAAGGAGCGGAGACCGCCGGGATAGCCGGAGTGGCGGTAGTACCGCTTGTCGGTTTCCTTGGAGCCGCTGACGGCGACCTTCTCGGCGTTGACGACGACGACGAAGTCGCCGCCGTCGACGTGCGGAGTGAACGTCGGCTTGTGCTTGCCGCGGAGGATCTTGGCCACTTCCGAGGCGAGCCGGCCGAGGGGCATCCCCTCTGCGTCGACCACCCACCACTCACGGTGGATGTCGTCGGGACGTGGCGAATAGGTCTCTTGTCGTTTCATCGGGGTGTCCTCACAGCGAAGACTCCCGGCGGCCCGGGAGTGGCGTAAGTGTAGGGGACGGAAGCGTGGTTGGCCAGTTGGAGACGGCCGAAGGCCGGCAGCTACCGGCTACGAGCTATTAGCTTCTTCCTATGGCCATTTCGTATGACGACATCGTTGCGGCCCGGGAACGCGGCAAGCAGGTCGTGCTGACGACGCCGTTGCTCCCATCCCAGTCCTTCTCGGCGATGTCGGGGCGGGAGGTCTGGCTCAAGGCGGAGAATCTGCAGCGGACCGGCTCGTTCAAGATCCGGGGGGCGATGAACGCTCTCTCCCAGCTGCCGGAGGAGAGCCGGGACCGCGGGGTCGTGGCCGCGTCGGCGGGCAATCATGCGCAGGGTGTGGCGCTGGCGGCCCGGACACTGGGGATACCCGCAACGGTGTTCATGCCGAGAACCGCGGCGATTCCCAAGGTCGCCGCCACGCGAGGGTACGGGGCCGACGTCCGTCTGGTGGGTGACCACATCGGTGACTGCGTCGACGCCGCCCACGAATTCCGTACCGAATCGGGCGCAGCCTTCATCCACCCCTACGACGACATCGCCATCATTGCCGGGCAGGGAACGATGGGACTCGAGCTGCTCGACCAACTTCCGGATGCGGCGACGATCGTGATTCCGGTCGGGGGGGGAGGGCTGGTATCGGGCAGCGCCGTCGCGGTGAAGGCCCGGCGGCCCGATGTCCGCATCGTCGGAGTCGAAGCCGAAGCCATGCCGCTCTACGTCACCTCGCGTGCGGAAGGGACGCCGACCGATGTGCCCTTCGTGCGAACCGTGGCCGACGGCATCGCCGTTGCCCGCGCCTCGGTGCCGGCCTTCGAACTGATCGAGGCACATGTCGACGACGTGGTCACCGTTGCCGACACCCATATCAACGAAGCCGTGGCGCTGCTGCTGGAACGGGCGAAGTTCCTCGTCGAGCCGGCGGGAGCAGCAGGTCTGGCTGCCGTGCTGCACGGCAAGGTGATCGGTGGTCCGGACCCTGTGGTCGCCGTACTGTCGGGCGGCAACATCGATCTGCTGTTCGTCGAGACCGTCGTCCGTCACGGGATGGAAGCCCGCGGCCGCTACGGGTCCTTCCGGGTCCGCGTTCCCGACGTGCCGGGCCAGCTCCACCGGGTCACGACGATCCTCGCCGAGAAGGAGGGGAATGTCCTCTCCGTCGAACATCACCGCGAGGGAGCCGGCCTCGACTTCGGGCTCGTCGAGATCCGGATGTCGATCGCCACCCGGGGCCACGATCACTTCGACGAGATCGTCGCCGAGCTACGCCGCCACTACGAGGTGATCCTCGACAGCAACCCGGGCAACGCGGCGAGCGAGTCGATCCTCGGCGCGTAAGACGTATGGCGATCGAGCGGATCGATCAATACGACCGTATCGAGTCCCGCGGCGGCACCGCCACCCACATCGTGGAAGTACGAGTCGCCGACGTACCAGGCGCGATCGGCGGCGACGCCGAGACGGTCCAGTGCGTGATGGAAGATCGACGGGTCGGGCTTGGCTGCGCCGAACTCGGTCGAGTCGACGACGAATTCGAGCAACGGCCCGAACCCGGTGGCCTCGAGGTCTGCGCGGACCGTGCCGTTGCTGTTGGACACCACGGCGACCCGCAGGCCCATCGCCGTCAGTGCGCCCACCGCGTCGAGGGCACCCGGCAGCGCACGCCGCCAAACGACATTCGACACCGCCATCAGCACGTCGACGGTCTCCTCGGTCGCCGGCAGGCCGCAGGCTTCGAGGTAGCGGCGGTTCCACCAGCGCCACCAGCCACCGGGCGGCTCGGCGCCGGTCTGCAGGCGGTCGGCCAGGTCGGCGATGGCGGCATAGTGGGCCCGGTCGGCCACCTCGGGACTCGGTCGCTCACCGGTAGCGGGCTCCAGCGCGTCGCCCACGGCGACGGGGTCCATGACGACCAGCGTGCCGCCGGCGTCGAGGAGCACGGCATCGGGATAGCGCATGGAAAAGAAGCTAATAGCTGAGCGCTAATAGCTGACCCGCTCCAGGACCAGGCCGTGGGGAGGCGCGGCGCCGCGGGCGGTGTTGCGATCGCGAGCGGCGAGGATGCCCGGGACCTCGCCGGCGGACACCCGGCCGCGGCCCACCTCTGCGCAAAGGGCCACGATGGAGCGGACCATCTGGTGGCAGAAGGAGCTCGCGGTGATCGTCAGCGCCACGCAGCTGCCGTCGCGTTCCCAGGACGCTGCCAGCACCTCCCGCTCGGTGGAGCGGCCCTCGGCGACGCGGCACAGCGAGGCGAAGTCGTGAGTTCCGAGCAGGTGAGCGACTGCCGTGTTCATTGCCTCGGCGTCGAGGCGGTCGGCCACGTGCCAATGGGTCGACCGCAGGAGCGGGTCGAGGACCGGCCGGTTGTCGATGCCGTAGATGTACGTGCGCGACGTGGCCGAGAACCGCGCATCGAAGTCGCCGGGAGCCGCCGCAACGGAGGCGATGGCGATCTCGGGATTGAGCTGCGAGTTGAGGCTGCGCCGCAGTGGTTCCGTGTCCAGGTCGGCGTCGAAGGCGAAACTCACCACTTGTCCCCGAGCATGAACTCCGGCGTCGGTTCGGCCGGCAACTGCCGTCGTCAGGTCGTCGACTCGCAACGCTCGTCGCAGGGCCGTCTCGAGATCGCCCTGCACGGTTCGCACGTCTGCCTGGCGCGCATATCCGTGGAAACCGGTTCCGTCGTAGGCGAGATCGATCCGATAGACCGTCAAAAGTTGAAGATGGTCGAGATGATCAAGTAACCGGCGAATCCGCCGACCGCGGCGATCACCGCTTTCTCGATCGGCAGCTCCAGCGCCTCCTTCGTGCCGTGGGCGACGACGGCGAAGAACCAGATGCTGCCCAGCAGGACGGCCCACAGCAGCGCCACGAATTGCGCAAAGGCGAGGATCAGCAGGCGGGTCGGATACGCGAACCCGACGATGCGAAGCACGCCGGAGAACTGCCCCGAACCCTCCAGCACGTACCTGCCGATCCCGTAGGCGATTCCTGCGTAGAGAAGCCAGAAGAAGAGCCCGCTGATGACCCAGCGGATCAGGAACTCGAAGGTGCCGAAGCTCAGGTTGAGCGGGCTCAGACCGACGAGGCCGATGGCGAGCAGGATGTCGGTACCCACGACCAGGATCGCCCCGTCCCCGGTGGCACGATCGTTCCAGAGCATCCAGAGGAAGCTCTCACGATCGAAGCGGGCGGCTCCGAGGACTCTCTGGACGACGACGTTCTGCACCGGCCTTCCTTCGTTGTGCCGGCCCAGCTTAGAAGTCCCGCAGCTTGCGCAGAGCCCTCGCCACGGATTCGTCACCACGCCCGCGGCCTGCCGCGATCCCCGCTGCGGACCCGACCGGAATCCAGGCAATGGCGGAGGCACCCGCTCCTACGACGGCCGCCCCGGAGCGGGAACGGAAGAGAAAGCGGACATCGTGATGGAAATGCCGCGGATCACCCCCGGGACGGGCCGGAAAGTCGTGAACGTCGAGATCGAAGATGCCGTCCGACAGCAGTTCGAGATCGGTGAGCCCGGTCTCCTCGGCGACCTCCCGTTCGGCCGCGACGACGACGTCATCGTCGTTGGGCTCGATGTGCCCGCCGGGCTGCACCCACAGGCCCAGCTTGGCGTGTCGTAGCAGGAGCACCCGGTTCCGCTCGGGGGACAGCACGAAGGCGCTCGCCGTGAAATGACCCGGAGTGAAGTGGTAACGAGAGAACGGGTCGCCGGCGGCGTCGATCAGATCCTGCATCGCCCTGCGATGCTCGGTTTCCTGCACCGTCGCCGGAACGTAGGACCCGAGGAGCGATCGAAGATCGGCGCGTCTCGGCATGCCAGCAGCTGGTAGCCGGCAGCTACACCAGCTCGATGACGGCCATCTCGGCGCCGTCACCGCGCCGCGGCCCGAGCTTGACGATGCGCGTGTAGCCCCCGGGACGGTCGGCGTAACGGGGTGCCAGGTCGTCGAACAGCTTGGTGACGACCTCGGTGTCGCCGATGTCCTTCAGGACCTGGCGGCGGTGATGCAGCGATCCCTTGCGAGCCTTGGTGATGATCTTCTCGACGTAGGGGCGCAGTTCCTTGGCCTTGGTCAACGTCGTCGTGATCCGCTCCTCCTCGAGAAGCGAGCCGGCCAGGTTGGCCAGCATCAGCCGCTGATGGGCGGCACTACCGCCGAGCCGCGTCGCCTTGCGGGGCCGGGGCATTACTCGAGGTCCTCATCTCCGGCAGACCGCAGCGACAGGCCCAGCTCGTCGAGCTTGGCCACGACCTCTTCGAGGCTCTTCTGCCCGAAGTTGGTGATGTTCAAGAGATCGTCCTCGGTCTTCAGGACGAGCTCACCCACGGTCTGGATCTGAGCACGGCGCAAGCAGTTGCGAGGGCGCTCGGAGAGATCGAGCGCCTCGATCGGCAGGTCGAGGTCGGGGGACGATGACTCAGCTTCGACGACGTCGCCGAGTTCGAGGCCGATGCCTTCGCCGACATCGGCGAAGAGGCCCAGCAGCTCACGCAGCGTCTTCCCGGAGCTCGACAGCGCCTCCCGCGGGTCGATCGAGCCGTCCGTCTCGACATCGAGGATCAACTTGTCGAAGTTCGTCATCTGGCCGACCTGCGTGCTCTCGACCCGGTACGCGACCTTGCGCACCGGCGAAAAGATCGAGTCGATCGGAATCACGCCGATGACGTCTGCCGTCTTGTTGCGCTCGGCGGTCCGATATCCGACCCCGCGCTCGGCGGTCATCTCCACCTCGAGCTTGCCGGACGACGACAGCTCGGCGATGTGCAGATCGGGATTGACGACCTCGACACCGGCCGGCAGCTTGATATCGCCGCCGGTGACCGTCCCCTTGCCCTTGGCGGACAAGTACAGGGTCTGCGGCTCGTCGACCTCCATCCGGAGCACGACCTGCTTCAGGTTGAGGATGATGTCGACGACATCTTCGACGACGCCGTCGACGGTCGAATACTCGTGCTGCACGCCCTCGACGCGAATCGAGGTGACGGCGGCACCGGGTATCCGACTCAAGAGCGTACGACGCAGCGTGTTCCCGAGCGTGTACCCGAATCCGGGCTCGAGCGGTTCGACGACGAACCGGGAGCGGACGTCGGAGACGTGCTCTTCTTCTATTTGTGGGCGTTGGACGATCAGCAATTCAGCCCCCTACTTGGAGTAGAGCTCGACGATCAATTGTTCTTGCACCTGCGTGTCGATCTGAGCCCGGTTGGGCAACGACACGACGGTGATCTTCTTGTCCGCCTCATCGACATCGAGCCACTCCGGGACCATGCGGTTTCCCATCGTGTCGAGCGAGTGCTGCACGACGATGAGATCCCGGCTCCGATCCCGCAGGGTGATCACGTCACCCGGACGGAGACGATACGAGGCAACGTTGACCTTCTTCCCGTTGACCCGGAGGTGGCTGTGCGACACCAGCTGGCGAGCCTGGGAACGGGAGGAGGCAAATCCGGCGCGGTAGACGACGTTGTCGAGGCGGCTCTCGAGAATGCGGAGCAGATTCTCGCCGGTGATGCCGCGCTGGCGGGACGCCTGTTTGTAGTAGTTGCGGAACTGGCGCTCGAGCACGCCGTAGATGCGACGGGCCCGCTGCTTCTCCCGCAGCTGAATCATGTACTGCGACTCGCGGATGCGACCGCGGCCGTGCTCACCAGGCGGATACGGGCGGCGCTCGATGGCGCACTTCGAGGACTCGCAGCGGGCTCCCTTGAGGTAGAGCTTGGTGCGCTCGCGACGGCACAGCTTGCAGGCAGGACCGATATAGCGTGCCATCAGCCGCGCCTCCGCTTCTTGGGACGACAGCCGTTGTGCGGCGTCGGGGTGACGTCACGGATCCCGGTGACCTCCATCCCCATGTTCTGCAGTGTTCGGATGGCCGTCTCCCGCCCGGCACCGGAGCCGCGGACGATCACGTCGAGCTTGCGCATGCCGTTCTCGCCGGCCTTGCGGGCCGCTTGCTCGGCCGCCACCTGGGCGGCGTAGGGCGTCGACTTGCGCGATCCCTTGAACCCGACGGAGCCGCCGGACGTCCATGCGACCGAGTTTCCGTCGAGATCGGTGATGTTGATGATCGTGTTGTTGAAGCTCGCCTTGATGTGCGCCTGTCCGTGCAGGATGTTGCGGCGTTCACGCCGGCGGCCACGCTTTTCCTTCGCCAAGTGAGAATCCCTCCGGGACTACTTCTTCGTTGCTCTCTTCTTACCCGCCACGGCCGGCTTGCGACCCTTGCGAGTGCGGGCATTCGTATGCGTGCGCTGGCCCCGTACCGGAAGCCCGCGGCGGTGGCGCAGGCCCTGATAGGAACCAGTTTCGATCTTCCGCTTGATGTTCTGCTGTACGTCACGGCGCAGGTCACCTTCGACCTCGTAGTTGGCGTCGATGAACTGCCTGATGCGGACCACTTCGTCGTCGGTGAGATCGTCGACCTTGGTGTTCCGGTCGATCTCGAGGTGCTCGAGGATCTGGTTGGCGCGGCTGCGCCCGAGACCGAAGATATAGGTCAGACCAACCTCGACGCGCTTGTCGCGGGGAAGGTCGACTCCGGAAATGCGGGCCATGCGATTACCCCTGCCGTTGCTTGTGCCGCGGGTTCGAACAGATGACCCAGACGCGGCCGCGACGCCGGATGATCCGGCACTTCTCACACATCTTCTTGGCGCTGGGACGAACTTTCATGGCGATTCCCGCGAGCGTATTTACATTGCTGCTGCACAGAAAGCGGCCCGGAACGTCGGGCCGGAGCCCGGAGCATAGGCAAGCCCTGCCCGGGTATCAAATCGCGTGCAGAAACAGCAGGCGTCCGCGGCAGAACGCTTGCTGCACCGGTCACGATAGCAGGAGGACGGGTTCAACGCGAAGGCACGGATGACCTCCAGCCTCGGATGCGCCTAGCCAGTTCCACCGAGTGAACACACGGGTACCCAGTAACCAGTAAGTCCGAAAGAGTTCGCCGTCCGGGATCTACCGCAACACCAATTCGCCACCGTCCCTGACATGTCCGCATTCAACCCCCCGAACATTGACGGGCTACTGGCTACTGGCAACCACTCCGACGAACTCCCGGTAGACACCAGCAACGCCTCAAACTGGCTAGAGACGGCTCGCGGGGGGAGAACAGCTACTGCGTCAGCACCTTCGGGCCGTCCGGCGTGATCGCGACCGTGTGTTCGAAGTGGGCGGACAGCGCGCCGTCCGCGGTGACGACGGTCCAGCCATCGTCGAGGACCGCCGTCTCGTGGGTTCCCAGGTTGAACATCGGTTCGATGGCGAGGGCCCAGCCTTCCTTGATCGGCAGCCCCTTGCCCGGTGATCCATAGTTGGGCACTTCGGGCTTTTCGTGCATGGCGCGCCCGATCCCGTGGCCGATGTACTCGCGGACGACCCCGTAGCCGTTGCGGTTGCCCACCGACTCGACCGCATGTCCGATGTCGCCGAGGCGGTTCCCCACCTTCGCTTGTGCGATCCCGGCCCACAACGCTTCTTCGGTGGCGCGGATCAACTGTGCGACCTCGGGCGCCACGGATCCGATCGGAAATGTGACGGCGGCGTCTCCGTGCCAGCCCTCGTAGATCGCTCCGGCGTCGACGGAGAGAATGTCTCCCTCCTCGAGGGTGTACGAACCGGGGATCCCGTGCACGATCACGCTGTTCGGCGACGTGCAGATCGAGGCCGGATACCCGTGGTAGCCCAGGAACGACGGCACGCAGCCATTGTCCCTGATGATGGATTCGGCGAGGGAGTCGAGTTCGAGCAACGTCACGCCCGGCCTGGCCGCGTCACGCACCGCATCGTGGACCATCGCCACGACCTTCCCGGCGATGGCCATCTTGTCGAAGTCGTCCCTGGTCTTGACGGTGATCATTGCGCCAGGGCCCACACGATACGCGCCAGCACCTCTTCGACGGTGCCGATCCCATCGACCGGCACCACGGGAACCCCATGAGTCGGGTAGTAG
>JBFIQU010000049.1:0-11433 GCA_041609395.1 Acidimicrobiia bacterium
CCGTCAGTTACCGGCCACCAGCTCGATGAGCGCCATGCCGATCCCGATGTACGTCAGCCCGCCGATCACCTGCCAGAACGCTTTCGGGTTCGGTCCGGGACGGAGATCGCGCCGCAGTCGATCGTGGATGCTTTCATCCGGCTCATCGTCGGCCGCCGGGCCCAGCTCGCGACGGCGTGCTCGCTTCCGCGACGCCAGCGCCCACGTGGGCACCCGGTTGTACCCGCCGCCGGTCGCGCCGCCGACGAGGAGCAACCCGGTACCGAGCAGCATCCAGGAGTAGGCGATGGCGTTGGGAATCGCCGTTTCGGCGAGGAGACCCCACACGAGACCGATCGCCGCGGCCGCCGCAACGCCGATCGAGAAGATCGAGAAGTAGCGGGGAAACCGTTCCCGCAGCGGCTCCGATGCCTCCGCTTTCTCGGCGGCTTCGAGTTCGCGGCGCAGCTCCCGGCGGAATTCTCGTGACATGGGACAAGGGTACCGATTTCGGTGGGTACGCTCCCGCCTTCATGCTTCGCCGTGCCGCACTGCCGATCGCCGCCCTCGTCGTCGCCGCATTCCTGTTCGGCGCGACGTTCGTCGTCATCAAGGACGCGATCGAACTGCTGCCACCGCTTGCGTTCGTCGGCTGGCGTTTCCTCATCGGGGCGCTGGTACTGCTCGCTCTGGCCCGACCGCTCGGCCGGGTGATCTGGAAGGACGGTTTCGTGGCCGGAGTGTTCCTCTTCGCCGGCTATGCCCTGCAGACCGAGGGTCTGGCCCGGACGAGCGCCTCCAACTCGGGGCTGATCACCGGCTTGTACGTCGTGGTCACGCCGTTGCTGGCGGCGGCCGTCGCCCGGCGCCGCCCGCAGATCCGCATCATCGCCGGCACCATCCTGGCGTTCGCCGGGCTGGCCCTGGTCACGATCGGCGACCGCCTCGTTCTCGCCACCGGTGACCTGCTGACCGTCGGGTGCGCGGTCGCGTTTGCCGGACACATCGTCGTGCTCGCCCGGGTCGCCCCCCGGCATCCGGTCATCCCGCTCACGGCGATCCAGCTCCTCGTCACCGCCGTGCTCTCACTCGCAGGATCGGCACTGCGCGAAGGCTTCCCCTTGCCGGGCCGGGATGTGATGGTGGCCCTCGTATTCACCGGTGTCGTAGTGAGCGGAGGGGCGTTCCTCGCACAGGTTTGGGCCCAGAGCAAGGTCGGCGCCTCGCTGACCGCGATCATCCTCGCCCTGGAGCCGGCGTTCGCCGTTGCGACCGCCGCCGTCGTGGCCGGCGAAGTACTGACCGACCGAGGCTGGATCGGTGCCGGCCTGATCCTCGTCGGGATCGTCGTCGTGGTCTCCCTCAGCGAAGAGGAGCTGCCGGCCGCCGAGGCGGTGAGCCCGGCGCATTGACCCTGGATCCTCCGTGGCGAGCCAACACCCTCCGCAGGTGATAGAGGACGCGCAACAGGCCGACGAGGGCGAGGATGGCGATTGCCAGCGCGGTGGCCAGCTCCGGACCGTCGAAATACGAGGATTCACATGCCCCGAGACCTCCGGGACACAGCCCCCACCCGTCGCCGCCGCCGCGGAGGTCGAGCAGAACGAACAGCGGTATTGCGGCGATGGCCACGATTGCGAGCACGACGGCTCCGACGAGAGCCCACAGGAGAATCCGCATCACCGGCAGCGTACCGGACCCCGGCGATATCCCCGGCGATCGCGAAAACGATCCAGCGCCCGGGCTTGAACTCCGGCGGGGATCGCAGGTAAGTTACATGAACGTAATTCAGGTGGAGTCATGACGACAACAGCAGCTCACGGCGTCACCACTTCCCCCGCCTACTTCGAAGAACCGTTCACCGCCGACGAGCGGGAGATCCTCTCGCACTTCTTCACGGACGTCGACGGCCCCGTCTACGCCCTCACCAATCTGCCCGAGGTGGTCAAAGGGGCACTCTTCGCCCGCTACAGCCGCTCTCCCAAGTCGGTCCGGCGCCTGTTCCTCGACGAGTTCCTCGAGGTTCCCGAGGTCGGAATCGCCGCCATCGCCGATCAGTTCCGCGGCGGCGAAGCCGACCCGCTCAACATCGAGCGAGCCGAACAGCTCTACCAGAGGGTCTTCACCCAGTACGGCGACGACTCCGTGGCCCAGCTGGGAGGGGTCCACCTCGCCACCGAACAGGCGTCCAATATCCTGACGAAGATCCTCGAGTGGGGGCGCCTTGCGGCGTATCTCGAGCAGAGCACCCGCTACATCTTCTACGACCAGAAGCTCGGCGACCGCTACCGGTACCTCACCCCGCCCGAGATCGCGGCAGGCCCGCTCGCAGCTGAGTACGAGGCGACGATGACCTGGCTATTCGACACGTATACGTCGCTGGTCGAACGAGTCGTCCCGTACTACGAAACGCTGTACCCCAAGACGCCCGACGACTCGAATTTCGTCTGGCGCTCGACGATCCGGGCCAAAGCCTGCGATGACATTCGGGGGCTGCTCCCTGCATCGACGCTGTCCAACGTCGGGATCTTCGGCACCGGTCAGGCGTACGAGATGCTGCTCCTGCGTATGCGGAGCCACCCCCTTGCCGAAGCGCGCCACTACGCCGACCTCATGCTCACCGAGCTGCGCAAGGTGATCCCCGCCTTCATGCGGCGGGTCGACCAGCCGGAACGCGGGGGCGCGTGGTCCGGATATCTCGCTGATGTAGCCGCCCGCATGGCCGAGCTGGCGACCCGACTCGAGGCAACTCCGGAGGCGCGCCCCGAGGTGACGCTCGTCGACTGGGACCAGGACGCGGAGCTGAAGACGGCGGCGGCCGCCCTCTACCAGTACTCCGACCTCCCCGACGACCAGTTGCTCGACCTGGTGCGGGCCATGCCCGAGCAGGATCGTGCTGCGATCATCACGGCGTACGTCGGGGATCGGTCGAACCGGCGCCACAAGCCGGGCCGTGGCATGGAACGTGCCGACTATCGATTCGACATCCTGTGCGACTACGGAATCTTTCGCGACCTGCAACGCCACCGGTTGCTGACCCTCGAATGGCAGCGCCTCACCCCGGCCCATGGCTTCGTGACGCCGGAATCGATTGCGGACATCGACGCCGTTCCGGTGTGGACCGAGGCCATGGAACGGACCGCTGCCCTTCACGACGCTGTGAACCGGCACCACGGGATGGACGTCGCCCAATACGTCGTACCGTTCGCCTATCGCATCAGGTTCTTCATGCAGATGAATGCACGGGAAGCGTTCCATCTCATCGAACTGCGAACCCAGCAGGGTGGCCATCCCGACTACCGCCGCGTGTGCCAGGACATGCACAGGCTCATCCGGGACAAGGCAGGCCACACGCTCATCGCGGACGCCATGAACTTCGTCGACTACAACGACTACGACCTGGCCCGGCTCGAGACGGAACGGCGCGCCGCCGCCAAGAGGGCGGCATTGGGCATGGACGACCCCGAGTAGCCGTGACCGGAACAGACGCCGCCGGGCGAACGATTCCCGTCCTGCCCAGTCGTGACTTCTCGACCACGTCCGGGTTCTACGCAGCCCTCGGGTTCGCGACCACCTCGGAGTTCCCGGGCGAATATCTCATCGTGCGCCGCGACGACGGATTGGAACTGCATTTCTTCGCTGCGCCCCACCTCGAGCCGGCCACGAACGATCACGGGTGCTACATCAGGCTGCGCAGCGCTGCAGCCGTCGACGACACGCACGATGCATGGCGGGACGCGATTCCGGACTCGGGTGAGCTCACCACTCCGATCGACACCGATTACGGGCTCCGGGAGTTCGCCGTGCTCGATCCGGACCGCAACCAGGTCCGCGTCGGCGGAGTGCTCTGAACCGTCAGCCCTCCGCCAGCGGGATGCGAAGCACGAGATCCCCGCCCTCGACCGACCACGTTGCCGACGCCACCAGCATGAAGTCGGTGAAGTCGGCTTCGGCCTGCGCGACGAACTGGCGCCGCACCGGACCCTCGACGGGTGGTATCCCCCGTTCCTTGACGGCTTCGGCCCTGTCGCCGAACCGCTTCAGGAACTCGTCGACGTCGAACTCGGCCACGGCTCTCTCCTCCTGTCCCGGCTGCTTCGGCCAGAGTACCGGGGCTGGCTACGCTGCCGGCCGTGTTCGATCGGGATCTCATCGTTGTATCCGGCAAAGGTGGCGTCGGGAAGTCGGTGGTAGCGGCGGCGCTCGCCATTCGCGCCCGCCGCCACGGACAGCGCGTCCTGCTGATCGGCATGGTCGACGGAGCGGGAATCGCGGCCCACTTCGGCGCCGCCATCCCCGGCTATGCCCCGCGCGAGGTCCGCGACGGGATCTTTGCGATGACCATCGACCGGGCGCAGGCGCTCGATGAGTACCTGCACCTGCAGCTGAATATCCCGCGCAATGCTCCACTCGGCCCGCTGAGCAAGGGCCTCGACGTCGTCACCGAAGCGGTGCCCGGCATCCGCGACGTGATCACGATCGGCAAGGTCATTCACGAGGCAGAGGGAAGCTGGGACCTCGTCATCGCCGATGCTCCGGCGACCGGCCAGATCATGTCCTACCTGCGCGCCCCCGCCACGATCGCCCAGCTGGTTCCGACGGGCCGGGTACGCGATCAGGCCTCCTGGATGGAAGGAATTTTGGCCGACGCCGGCCGCGCTGCCCTCGTGATGGTCGCCATAGCCGAGGAGTTGCCCGTGACCGAGACCAAGGAGGCGCTCGCCGCCCTCGAGGCCGAGCCCCTGATCGCCGTTGCGGCCGTTGTCGCCAACCGCGTGCTCAGCGCGCCCGGGTTCGGTTCGGCGGCGCTGGAGGATCTGCCGCCCGGACCGCATCGGGATGCGGCCCTTCTCCAGACGTCGCTCGTCACCGATCAAGACGAGTGGATGGAGGAACTGCGACCCGACGTCATGCTCCCCTACCTGTTCGGCGTGCACACGGCAGCCGAGGTCGCAGCTCGTCTTGCCGACACATGGGAGGCCGCGTCGTGACGGCCGCCATCCTGGTGACCGGCGGCGGCGGCGTCGGCAAGACGACGGTGGCCGCAGGTCTCGCCGTTGCCGCAGCCGACCGGGGTCTCGAGACCCTGGTGCTCACCGTCGACCCGGCGCGGCGGCTGGCGACGGCGCTCGGCATCGAACGGCTCGGCAACACACCGAGCCGCACCGCGGGCCGCGACCACCTGTGGGCCGCGATGCTCGACGCCACCGCATCGTGGGAAGCGATCGTCCACCGCCATGCCACCCCCGACGTGGCCGAACGCCTCATCGCCAACGAGTTCTTCCGGGCCATTGCCGACCGTTTCCCCGCCGGCCAGTCGTATGCGGCGGCGGAACAGACGGCCGAGTTCCTCGAATCGGGCGAGTGGGACCTGGTGATCGTCGACACACCGCCCGCCGCCGGCGGCATCGACTTCTTCCTCGCTCCCGGACGGATCCGCAGTCTCATCGGCGGCAGGGTGCTGCGCTGGCTGACCGGGGCCGGTCTGCCCGGCCGCCGCCGCCTGTATCGATGGACGACTCGACCCGCCCTCCGCGCCGCCGACGCCGTCCTCGGCGGACACCTCCTGCAGGACGTGGCCGAGTTCCTCATGGACCTGCGCACGATCTACGACGGCGTATCCCGGCGCGCCCGCCACATCGAACGCCACCTGCGTCGCGCCACCTCGATCGTCGTGACCACCGCCGATCCGGCACCCCTCGGCGAAGCCGCCCGCTTCTTCCGTGAGCTTCCGGCCGTCGCCGCCGAGCCGAGGCTGATCGTCTTCAATCGCTCGCTACCCCGGGAGTGGATGCTGCCGCCACCGCCGGTACCGGCGTCGGGTGCGCTGAAGAAGGCCCTCGAGGACAACCTGCAGCGGTGGGCCGAGGAGGCGCAACGCCGTCACGACCTGCAGACGGACTTCGCCGCCCGCTACGACACCGAGCTGGGAGTCATCCCCTGGCTACCCCATCCACCGACGTCGCTCGACGAGCTGGCGGCGATGATGGACGTCGCCACCGGATTGGATCTCGCCGCGCTGGACGTGCCGAACCCGTAGCCGTTCAGACCGCAGCCGGCCCGAGCAGCTCGCGGAGTTCGGCGTAGAGTGCGCTGCGCGGCTCGACCCGGAATTCGCTCCCGAGCCGAACGACCTTCTCGTCGCTGTCACCGCGGATATGTAGGAAGACGGGCGTCGAACCCGGATGATTCGCCAGTGCCGACCGCAGCCGGTCGACCATGTTGGACGACAGCTGGCCCGCGCTGACCCGCAGCCGCACCGGAGCGTCGGCCGACAAGTCGGGTTCCCGGATCTCCCTCGCGACGACCTTCACGTCGTCGCCGCGATGATCGAGCCGGCCGACCACGACGAGCACGGCATCGTCACGAATCAGAGTGCCGCTCTCGGCAACGGTGCGGGGGAACGCCACGACCTCGACACTCCCGGCGAGGTCCTCCAGCTGGAAGAAGAGCATGGGCTCACCGGCGCGGGTGTAGCGCCGGGTGATGGCACCCACGATCCCGCCGATCGATACGGTGGCCCCGTCGGCCTGGTCCCAGAGGTCGGGCATCGCCATGGAGGTCATCGCCTTGAGGACATGCTGAACCCCGAGCAAGGGGTGGTCGGAAACGTAGAGGCCGAGCATCTCCTTCTCGAACCCGAGGCGGATCTTCTTGTCCCATGCCTCGCTCGGAATCTCCAGCGCTCCGTGCTGCACCGCGGACTCCTCTGCACCGAAGAGACTGAACTGGCCCATGTCCTCGTTGCGGCGCCGGGTCAGCGTCGCATCGAGGATCTGCTCGTACACGAGCATCAAGCCGCGGCGCCGGTGCCCCACCGAGTCGAAGGCGCCCGACTTGATGAGCGACTCGACCGTCCGCTTGTTCAACGCCGACGTGTCGACCCGATCGACGAAGTCCTGGAACGACAGGAACGGCCCGTTCTTCTTCCGTTCCTCGACGATGAGGTGCACGACCGCTTCACCGACATTGCGCACCGCAGAAAGCCCGAACGTGATCCGCCCGTCGCGGGCGACGAAGTCCGACTCCGAGGTATTGACGTCGGGAACCAGGACCTCGATCCCCATCGTCCGGCATTCGCTCAGATAGAGCGCGGTTCGGTCTTTGTCGCGCTTCGACGACGTGAGCAACGCGGCCATGTACTCCGCCGGGTAATGCGCTTTCAGCCACGCCGTCTGGTACGTGATCAGGCCGTACGCCGCACTGTGGGACTTGTTGAACCCGTATCCGGCGAAATGTTCGATGAACCCGAACAGCTTCCGGGCCAGGTCCTCCGAGTGCCCGTTGGCCACCGCCCCCGCCACGAATCGCTCTTCCTGCGCCGCCATGACGGCCGGAATCTTCTTGCCGATGGCCTTGCGGAAATCATCGGCCTCGGCGAGCGAGAACCCGGCGATGACCCGCGCCACCTGCAGCACCTGCTCCTGGTACACCATGATGCCGTAGGTGTCTGCGAGCACCTCCTCGAGGGCGGAGTGGGGATACGTGACCTCGGCCCTGCCGTTCTTCCTATCGGCATATTCGAGGTGCATCCCGGCGCCGAGGGTTCCCGGCCGGTAGAGCGCGCTGAGGGCGATGATCTCCTCGAAGCGGTCCGGACGCAGGTTGCGCATGAGCGCCCGCATGCCGGATCCCTCCAACTGGAAGACGCCCATGGTGTCGCCGGCCTGGAGCATCTCGAAGACCTTCGGGTCGTCGCGCGGGATCGCATCGATGTCGATGCGCTGTCCGGTGTTGTCCTCGATCAGTTCGAGGGCACGCTCGATCGTCGACAGGTTGCGCAGCCCGAGGAAGTCCATCTTGAGGAGGCCGAGCGCCTCGACGGCACCCATCTCGAATTGCGTCACGACTTCGGCGTCGTCCCCCTTGCGCTGTACCGGCACGATGTCGGAGAGCGGGCCCGGAGAAATCACGACGGCCGCGGCATGGATGGAATCCTGGCGGCGGAGTCCCTCGAGGCCCCGGGCGGTGTCCACGACACGCTTGGCCTCGGGATCTGTCTGGTACAGCTCACGGAGACCGGCGGCGTTGGCGTAGTAGTCGCGGATGACGGGATCGGCCTCGGGGCCGGGGTCGTCGAGGCACTGGCGCAACGTGGCCTCTTTGCCGAGGATCGCCGGCGGCATCGCCTTGGCCACCCGGTCCCCCACCGCATACGGGTAGCCGAGGACGCGGGCGGCATCCCGCATCGCCTGCCGACCCTTGATGGTGCTGAACGTGACGATCTGGGCGACGTGGTCGGAGCCGTAACGCTCGGCGCAGTAGCGAATCACCTCGCCCCGGTAGCGCTCGTCGAAGTCCATGTCGATGTCCGGCATCTGTTTGCGGCCAACGTTGAGGAACCGCTCGAACAGCAGGCCGAACTCGAGCGGATCGAGGCCGGTGATCCCGAGGCAGTACGACACGATCGAACCGGCGGCACTGCCCCGTCCGGGTCCGACCCGGATTCCGCTCGCCTTGGCGTACCGGATGAGATCCCACACGATCAGGAAGTACGACGGGAACCCCATTTCTTCGATGATCCGCAGCTCGGTCTCGATTCGCTCGGCGGCTGCGGCCGGCAGCGGGTCCCCGTACCGCTCGAAGGCTCCGGCCATCACCAGTTCCCGCAGATAGCCGGCCTCGGTGGTTCCGGGCGGCACCGGGAACGTCGGCAACAGGATGTTGCCGAACTCCAGACGAACGTCGGCCCGTTCGGCGATGCCCAGCGTGTTCGTGCCGGCACCGGGGAAGTCGGCGTCCGGGAACAGCGCATGCATCTCGGCCGCCGACTTGAGGTAGTACTCGCGCCCTTCGAACCGGAACCTGTTCTCCTCGTCCATCGTCGACCCGGTCTGGATGCAGAGGAGCACATCGTGGGCTTCGGCCTCGGCGGCGTGCGTGTAATGAGAGTCGTTGGCAGCCAGCAGCGGCGCCCCGAGATCCTTGGAGATCTGCACGAGGTCGGGCAGAACCCGGCGCTGGGCCTCGATGCCGTGATCCTGGATCTCGATGAAGAACGAGTCCTTGCCGAAGATGTCCTGGTACATCCCCGCCGCGGCCAGCGCAGCCTCGTAGTTGCGCTCGCCCCCGATGTTGCCCTCCTCCCGGGAAGCGTCGGGTGCCAGCAGCTGCGCCACGTGCCCGCCGAGACAGCCCGAGGTGGCGATGAGGCCCTCGGCATGCTCGGCCAGGAGCTCCCGGTCCATGCGCGGCTTGTAGTAGTAGCCGTCGAGATAGGCCTTGCTGGCCAGCTTCATGAGGTTGCGGTACCCGGTCTCGTTCTCGGCGAGGAGCGTCATGTGGTACCGGACGTCGTCCCGTCGCTGGGGACGGTCGAAGCGCGACCCCGGCGTTACGTACGCCTCGATCCCGATGATCGGCTTCACCCCAACCGCAGTTGCAGCCCGGTAGAAATCGACCACTCCGTAGAGCACTCCATGATCGGTGATGGCCAGCGCCGGTTGGCCGTCCTGCGCTGCCGCCGCAACGAGGTCGTCGATCCTGGCCGCCCCATCGAGCATGGAGTATTCGGTATGAACGTGAAGGTGGGCGAAGCTGTTGCCGCTCACGGTTCCCCTAAATCACACCCGTGTCATTCAGGAGACCACGGTACCAAGTGCGTCAAGCACTCGTCCAGAGCGGGAAATCGAGGACTCCGGGAATCGCCCGTTCTGGGGAGCCGGGCCCAGCGTTGCTATCTTGCCGGTCTGCACCCCTGGACGTTTCGACAAGGAGCCCCCAATGACGCTCGGCTATGACCGCAAGCTCTACATCCTCGCGTTCGACCATCGCGGAAGCTTCAAGAAGAAGTTCGGCGTCGGCGAGGATCCGACCGATGAGCAGTTCGCCCAGCTGCGCGATGCGAAGTACCTCGTGTGGGAGGGAGTCAAGGCCGCACTCGACGGCGGTGCCCCCCGCGATGCAGTCGGGGTGCTCGTCGACGAAGAGATGGGATCGGCCGTGGCCGAGGAGGCCAAATCGATGGGCATCACCCTGGCCATGCCGGCCGAGAAGTCGGGCCAGCATGTGTTCGACTTCGAGTACGGCGACGACTTCGGTGCCCACATCGAGTCGTTCGATCCGGAGTTCACGAAGGTGCTCGTCCGCTGGAATCCCGACGACGATCCGGGAGACAACGCCGCCCAGGCGGCCCGGCTGAAGCAGCTCGGCGACTGGCTGCACGAGCGGGACCGCAAGTTCCTGTTCGAGCTGCTCGTCCCGGCGACGGCCGACCAACTGGCGCTGGTAGGCGGAGACGGCGACGCCTACGACACCGAGCTGCGTCCCGCGCTGACCCTCGAGTCGATCCGTCAGATCCTCGATGCCGGAGTCGAGCCGGACATCTGGAAGATCGAAGGGCTGGATCGACGGCGCAGCTGCGAGCTGCTCGCCGGCCTCATCCGCGGCGACGGCCGCGACGGCGTGTGCGCGGTCGTCCTCGGTCGCGGCGCCGACGATGCCAAGGTCGACCACTGGCTGCAGATGGGCGCACCCGTCGACGGCTACCGGGGATTCGCCATCGGCCGCTCGATCTGGTCGGGCGCCGTCGACGCCTACACGGCCGGCACGGCCGATCGCGACGCGGCCATCCAGAGCATCGCCGCCAACTTCCGCCGCTTCATCGACGTCTACGAAGCCGCCAGCTAGGAGGACCCATGCGTATCGGCATTCTGACCGGCGGGGGCGACGTCCCCGGCCTCAACGCGTGCATCAAAGCCGTCGTGACCCGTGTCGTAGACGAGGGCCACGAGGTGATCGGGCTCCGGCGCGGGTGGGGTGCCCTGCTCACGACCAATCCCGACGATCCCGCCACGGTCGAAGCCAACATGGTGCCCCTCGACAAGGCTCGGGTGCGCACGGTCGATAGGTCGGGAGGAACATTCCTTCACACGTCCCGGACCAACCCGTCGAATGTGAGGGCGAGCGAGGTGCCGGCCTTTCTCGAGGACCAGATCGAGGGCGACGGGCCGTACGACATGACCCAGCACGCGATACGCGTGGTCGAGAGCCAGGGTATCGATGTCCTGATCCCGATCGGCGGTGACGACACGCTCTCGTTCGGGCTCCGGATGCACGAGGAAGGCGTTCCGGTCATCGCCATCCCGAAGACGATGGACAACGACGTCCACGGCACCGACTACTGCATCGGGTTCTCCACCGCCGTCACGCGAGGTGTCGAGTTCATCCACAACCTGCGAACGTCCACGGGCTCTCACGAACGCATCGCCGTCGTCGAACTCTTCGGGCGCTACAGCGGGGAGACATCGCTCATCACCGCGTACTTGGCGGGTGTCGACCGGGCCATCATCTCCGAGGTGCCGTTCGACATCGACAAGCTCGCCAAGCTGCTGGTCGACGACAAGCGAAGCAACCCCACGAACTACGCCATGGTCACGATCTCCGAGGGAGCAACGATCATCGGCGGCGACATGATCCTGAGTGGCGACGCCGACGCGTATGGGCACCGCAAGC
>JBFIQU010000050.1:0-11298 GCA_041609395.1 Acidimicrobiia bacterium
GACTTCCACCACACGATGGACGACTACTTCGCCGCCAAGACGTCCCTCTTCGCCCCGGGCCGTTGCGGTCACGCCGTCGTGTGGATCGACGATCCGGCGGGAGCACGCATCGAACGCGAGTACGTGACTGGACCGCGGACCACCGTGGGGTTGTCGGGTGGCGACGTCCGGGCGGTCGACGTCGATCTCGGTCGCGGTGGGTCGCGCTTCCGCATCGTGACGCCCGGCGGCGAGCGCCCCGTGCGGTTGCAGCTGGCCGGTGATTTCAATGTCGCCAACGCGCTCGTCGCAGCGGGATGTGCCCTCGCGGTAGGCATCGATCTCGATGTGGTCGTTGCCGGGCTGGAACGGATAGAGCGGGTGCCTGGCCGGTTCGAAACCGTCGCCCAACGCCCGACCGTCATCGTCGACTACGCCCATACCCCCGACGCGATTCGTGTCGCGGTCGAGTCGGCGCGACGCCTCGAGCCGGCGGAGCTGGCGGTCGTGGTGGGTGCCGGAGGTGACAGGGACCGTGACAAGCGGCCGGCGATGGGTGCCGCCGCGGCCGCGGCCGACGTCGTCTACGTGACCTCGGACAACCCGCGCTCGGAGGAACCACTCGACATCGTGCGGGAGGTCGCCGTCGGAGTGCAAGCCGCAAGGAAGGTTCTGGTGGCCGACCCCGACCGGGCTGCCGCTATCGACGCCGCGGTTGCTGCTGCCGATCCGGACGACATCGTGTTGGTGCTGGGCAAGGGTCACGAGCAGGGACAGGAGATCTCGGGGCGGATCGTTCCGTTCGACGACCGAGCCGTGGCCGCCGCAGCATGGGCCCGGCACCACGGCGGCCCCCTCGATTGGGATCTCGATGTGGTGGCCGTCGCCACCGGCGGCACCGCGCACGGATCTGTCGACGTCAAAGCGGTCGTCACCGATTCGCGGCGCGTCGGGCCCGGAGCACTGTTCGTTGCGTTACGCGGCGAAAGCTTCGACGGCCACGATTTCACCGTGAAGGCATGCGCCGCCGGCGCCGCGGCCGTCCTCGTCGAGCCGGGCCGCACCGACATCAGTCCCCGCGTCGAAGTCGCCGACACGTTGCGAGGTCTGCGCGACCTCGCCGTGCACCGGCGGCGCCATCTCGACGTGAGGGTCGCCGCCATCACCGGGTCGACGGGCAAGACATCGACAAAAGACCTTCTGGCAGCCGCCCTCGGACCCGGAACATGGGCGTCGCCGCAGTCGTACAACAACGAAGTAGGGGTTCCTCTCACGGTTCTGTCCACTCCCGCCACCGCCACCGACCTCGTGGCCGAAGTGGGGAGCAGGGGCAAGGGCCACATCGCATGGCTGGCGCCGGCGGTGGGCCCCGACGTCGCCGTGATCACCAACATCGGCCTCGTCCATCTCGAGACATTCGGTTCGCCGGATGCCATCGTCGAAGCCAAGTGGGAGCTCGTCGAAGCGCTCGGACCCAACGGAGTCGCGGTCCTGCCGGTCGGCGACGGCCGTCTCGATCGACCTCATCGAGGGGCAACGGTCATCTTCGGCGCACATCCCGACGCCGACGTCTACTACCGCAACGTCGAACTCGACGACAACGGCCGGGCTCGCTTCATGCTCATCACCGAAGCGGGAAGTGCCGAGGTCAAGCTGGCAATGGCCGGTGCCCACCAGCCGGCGAATGCGGCCGCGGCGACGGCGGCTGCGCTGGCCATGGATCGCACGATCGACGAGATCGTCCCCCGGCTGGAGGCGGCCACCGGATCACGGTGGCGGATGGAGGTCGAGAGCGGCCGCTTCACCGTCGTCAACGACGCATACAACGCCAACCCGGATTCGGTCGAATCGGCGTTGCGCACGGTCGCCGCCATGCCGGGGCGTCACATCGCCGTCCTCGGGATCATGGCCGAGCTGGGCGATGCCGCCGTCGAGGAGCACGAGCGGATCGGCCGGCTAGCCGCCGGTCTCGGTTTCGACCCCGTCATCGTCGTCGGAGACGAACCGGGGATTGCTCGCGGCGCCGGCGCGGTGGCGATCCGCGTCACCCCGGAGACGGCATTCGAAGCCGCGTCGGCCGTGGCCGAACCCGGCAGCGTCGTGCTGGTCAAGGCGTCGCGGGTGGCCGGCCTCGAAGCTCTCGCCCGCCGCTTGACGGAGGAGGCCGGAACGTGATTGCGCTCCTGATCTCGGGATCGATCGCGTTTGCCGTCGCCATCTTCACGACGCCGACCGCAATCCGGGCTCTACGAGCCCGCAGCATCGGCCAGTTCATCCAGGAAGAGGTCGAGGGCCACATGCACAAGCGGGGCACGCCCACGATGGGGGGAATCATCATCGTGACCGCGGCCGTCGTCGGATACGGCCTGTCCCACTTCCGGATGTGGACCGCCGCCGACGGATTCGGATTCAGCGTGAGGGACTTCTCCGCTCCCGGTCTGCTGGCGATCTTCGCCTTCGTCGGCATGGGCGTGATCGGGTTCCTCGACGACCTCTCGAAGGTACGGCGGGAACGCAACCTCGGCCTCAGCAAACGCTGGAAGTTCCTCGGACAGTTGTTCATCGCAGCCGTGTTCGCATGGGGCGCGATCGCCGCAGATGTGAGCACCGAGATCGCCTTCACCCGAAGCCTCGGATTCGACCTGGGCCCCTTCTATTTCGTCTGGGTGCTGCTGATCCTGACGGCTACCGCCAATGCGGTGAACCTCGCGGATGGCCTCGACGGGCTGGCCGCCGGGTCGGGCTCCCTCGTCTTCGGGGCGTTCGTGATCATCGGGTTCTGGCAGTTCCGCCACCCGGAGTTCTATACGACGGCAGGAGCTCTCGATCTCGGCATCGTTGCCGCCGCTCTCCTCGGGGCGACGCTCGGCTTTCTGTGGTGGAACGCCGCTCCGGCCAAGATCTTCATGGGTGACGTCGGATCCCAGGCCCTGGGCGGCGCCATGGCTGCGCTGGCCCTGCTGACCAACACTCACCTGCTGTTGATCGTGCTCGGGGGTCTCTACGTCCTGATCACGCTCTCCGTGATCTTGCAGGTCTTCACATTCCGGGTTTGGGGTACCCGGGTCTTCCGGATGGCCCCGATCCATCATCACTTCGAGCTCGTCGGATGGCCCGAGACCTTGATCATCGTCCGGTTCTGGATCCTCGCCGGAATCGGTGTGGCGCTGGGACTCGGGATCTTCTACGGGGATTTCGTGACGGCAACGGGAGGTTCGGGATGAGGTTGTTGGTCCTCGGCGCCGGCGTGAGCGGTAAGGCCGCGGCGCGGCTTGCGCGACGTCTCGGATACGAGGCCGCGATCTACGATCACCGGCCCGGCCCGACCGCCGACCTCCGGGACGAGGGGTTCGAAGTACACAGCGGCGACTTCTCGGGGCGACTGCTGCGACGCCGCGACCTGGTGGTCGCCAGTCCGGGGCTCCCCGATACGTCGCAACCGGTCACCGACACCCTGGCGTCGGGTATCCCGCTCGTCGGTGAGCTCGAATTCGCCTACCGGGTCTTCCGCGGCACGACCATCGCCGTGACCGGGACCAACGGCAAGACGACCGTCACCGCCGTGGCCGCCGAGATGCTGCAGGCCTCCGGCATTCGCGGGCTCGCCGTGGGCAACATCGGACACGCCTTCAGCGACGTCGCCGACCGGCTCGGCCCTGATGCCGTTGCCGTCGTCGAGGCCTCCAGCTTCCAGCTGCGGTTCGTCGATACCTTCCATCCGAAGGTCGCCGTGGTGCTCAACGTCGCGCCCGACCACCTCGACTGGCACGGCAGTTTCGAGGCGTACGCAGCCGCCAAGCGCAACATCCTGACCAACATTGGTGGCGACGACCTCGTCGTGTACGACGCCGGCGATCCCGGCGCAACCGCCCTCGTCGCCGGGACCACCGCCCGGCTGGCGCCGGTGCGCGGCGCCTCGCGCCTCGCCGGTGAGAGCGGACCGGAAGGGGGCAAGCTCTGGCTCGGCGACATCCCGATCGACCTCGACGGCAACGCGTCGCTCGATCGTTCCTTCCTGGTCGATCTCACCGCCGCCGGGTTGGCGGCCCAGGAGCTCGGGGCCGACCCGGACGCGATCGGGGCGGTAGTCCGGACGTTCCGGCCCGGCCCGCATCGGCGCACTGTCGTGGGAGAGCGAGGCGGCGTCGTCTTCGTCGACGATTCGAAAGCGACAAATCCGCACGCCGCGCTCGCTTCGATCGCAGCGTTCGACAGCGTCGTGCTCATTGCCGGTGGGCTGGCCAAAGGCCTGGACCTGGCACCGCTGGTCGAAGCGGACAACGTGAGCCATGTCGTTGCGATCGGAACTGCCGCGGCAGATCTCGTGGCCATCGGCGGCGATCGGGTGAGTCGGGCCGGCGACATGCAGCGTGCCGTGGAAATCGCGGTGTCCCACGCTCGGCCGGGTACCACCGTCCTCCTCGCTCCCGGGTGCGCGTCGTTCGACATGTTCGCCTCCTACGCGGCACGCGGCGAGGCCTTCGCCGCCGCCGTAGCCGGGCTGGAGACGGCGTGACGGGTCGTGTGATCCGGCTGCGGCCCCGCACCGCCGACGCGACGGCGGTCCAACCGGTTGGCGGCATCGCGCCGACCACGGTGCTGCTCCTGGTCCCCGTGGCAACGCTGCTGGTGGTGGGGGTGGGGGCCATCATGACCTCGTCCTCGGTGCTGGCGTTCCAGGAGACGGGCGACCGTCTGTTCTTCTTCAAGCGCCAGGTCGCGTGGTCGCTGCTCGGTGTCGCCGGGCTCGGTGTCGCCACCCGGATCCCGTACGCGTGGTATCGCAAGATGGCGGTTCCGCTGCTCCTGATCGGAGTCGCCTCACTGGTAGCGGTGCTGGCCGTCGGAGAATTGCGCGGTGGGGCGCGACGCTGGATTGCATTCGGCCCGGCCACCGTCCAGCCGTCGGAGTTCGTGAAGTTCGCCGTCATCGCCTACCTCGCCGCCGTCTACGCCCGCCGCCAGGAGTGCCTCGACGACTTCAGGCAGGTGTTCGCACCACTGGCCGCAGCAGTCGGCGGCTGCGGCGTCCTGATCCTGGCTCAGCCCGACCTCGGAACCACCCTGCTCGTCGCCGCCGGAGCGTTCGCCGTCGTGGTGGTGTCGGGGGCGCCGCTGCGTTTCCTCGCCGGCCTCGCCGCCGGGGGCGGAGCGCTGGCCGTGACCCTGGCGGCCACGTCGTCGTATCGGTGGGCACGGGTGACCTCGTTCCTCGATCCGTTCGCCGATCCCCTGGGTACCGGCATGCAGGCGGTGCAGAGCCTCGTGGCCCTCGGAACCGGCGGATGGTTCGGCGTCGGGCTCGGTGCCAGCCGCGCCCGCTGGCTGTTCCTGCCCAACGCCCACACCGACTTCGTCTTCGCCATCATCGGCGAGGAGATGGGTCTCACCGGGTCGCTCGTGATCGTGGCCCTGTTCGCCGCGTTCGCCGTCGCCGGGACCGTCATAGCGCTGCGCGCCCCGGATGTGTTCTCCCGGATGCTCGCCGCCGGCATCGTCGCCTGGCTGTCGGTGCAGGCCCTGGTCAACATAGGCGGCGTCACGGCCTGGCTGCCGATCACCGGCGTTCCGCTTCCGTTCGTGTCGTTCGGAGGCACGGCCCTGGTCACCAATCTCATGGCCGTCGGGGTGCTGGTCAACATCTCGCAGTCGGCCCATCGCGGGGCGGCTCGCTGATGTACGCCTTTGCCGCGGCGGGCACCGGCGGCCACGTCTACCCGGCGCTGGCCGTCGCCGACCAGCTCGTCGCCGCAGGAGCGGACCGTGAGGACATCGTCTTCTTCGGCGGACACCGGATGGAGTCGCGCGCGGTGCCTGCCGCCGGCTACACGTTCGTGGAACTCGATCTCCAGGGCCTGAAGCGGTCGCTGTCGCCGTCCAACCTTCGTCTGCCGTTCGTCGTGAGCGCAGCTGCCGGGCGTGTACGTCGCGAACTGGAGCGGCGCGGGACCCGGGTGCTCCTGGCCACCGGTGGTTACGTGACCGTGCCCGCCGGGTGGGGAGCCAGGCGGGCCCGGGTACCGCTGTTTCTGCAGGAGCAGAACGCAGCCCCGGGATTGGCGAATCGCATGGCGGCCCGCTGGGCCGAGCGGGTGTTCCTCGCGTTTCCGGCTGCTCTGACCCGTCTTCCGGGTGAGGTGGTCGGCAATCCGCTCCGTCCCGCGATCGGGCGCATACCGCGGACTGCGCAGCGCAAGGAGGCGCGGAGCCGGTACGGACTCGCTGCGGATGCCACGGTCATCGGAATTCTCGGCGGCAGCCTCGGAGCCGCTGCGCTCAACCGCCTTGCCGCAGTCGTCGCCTTCGAGTGGGAGGGGCCCGAGATCTCGCTGCTGCATGTGGCCGGCCCGGACCACGCCGGCGAGGTGGAGCGGCGTGCAGCCGGGGCGCCGGTACCCTGGCGCGTCGTGCCGTTCGAGAACCGCATGGAGGACTTCTACGCCGCCTGCGACATCGTGATCTGCCGCGGTGGTGGCCTGACCATCTCCGAGCTGGCCGCGACCGCAACACCGGCGGTCATCGTGCCCCGCCCCCACACTGCGGCCCACCAACACGCGAACGCCGCGTACCTCGTCGACGGTGGGGCTGCTCTCCTGTGCGAGCAGGAGGAGCTGGCCGAATTGCCCCGCCGCCTCGCCGCCGTGCTCGCCGATCCCGAACGGCTCGACACCATGCGGGGTGCAGCTGCGGAACTCGGCCGGCCCGATGCGGCACGTATCGTCGCGGCGGCGATGCTGGAGGCGGTGAATGGCTGACCTGGCCTCGTTCCGCCGTGTTCATGTCGTCGGTGTCGGAGGTTCGGGAATGAGCCCGATCGCCAAGCTGCTCGCCCAACTCGGGCACACGGTCACCGGTTCCGACCTCAAGCCGGGCCGCACGCTCGAGACCCTGGGCGACCTCGGGATCGAAACCTGGGTCGGCCACCGCCCCGAGCGTGCCCCGGAGTGGGATCTCGTCGTCGCCTCTTCTGCGGTCCCGCCGCGCGACCCCGAGCTGCGTGCGGCGGCCGCCGCCGGGGTCACGGTGTGGGAGCGTCCGGCGTTACTCGGCGCGTTGACGGCCACGATGCCGGCTCACGGCTTCACCGGCACCCACGGCAAGACGACCAGCACGGCGCTGGCGATCACCGCGTTGCGGGGTAGCGGCGTCGACCCCACGTTCCTCGTCGGCGGTGAACTCGTCGACCTCAACACCAACGCTCATTTGGGGCGCCGGGATACGTTCCTGCTCGAAGCCGACGAAGCCTTCGGAACCTTCCTGGAGCTGCGGTTGCGGTCGCTGCTCATCACGAACATCGAGGCCGATCACCTCGATCACTACGCGTCGCTGGGACACCTGGAGCAAGCCTTCTCGACGGTTGCGTCCAGCGTCGACGGGCCGGTGCTGTGCTGTGCCGACGACATTGCGGCGCGTCGCCTCGCCGAGCGGGTCGGCGCCATCACGTACGGCACGTCGCCCGATGCCGACTGGCGCATCGAGGATCTCCAGCACGGTGCCGGGCGCGTCGCCTTTCACCTCGTGCGGGGGAAGACGTCGGTCCCGGTCGTCGTGCCCCGGTCCGGCCTCCACATCGCTCAGAACGCCGCCGGCGTCCTGGCGCTCCTGTCCGAAGTCGGCCACGACCTGGCCGCCGCAGCCGCCGCCCTGGAGTCCTTCGTCGGGGTGCGGCGCCGTTTCGAGGTGCGCGCCCGGCTCGGCGGTGTCACCGTCGTGGACGACTACGCCCATCATCCGACCGAGGTCGCCGCAACCCTGGCCGCGGCGCGGCTCGGTGACTGGCAGCGGGTGTGTGCCGTGTTCCAGCCGCATCGGTACAGCCGAACCGCGGAGCTGGCCACGGCGTTCGGGCCGGCGCTGGCCGCCGCCGACCGCGTCGTCGTCACCGACGTCTTCGCCGCCGGCGAACGCCCGGAACCGGGGATCACCGGGAAGCTCGTTGCCGATGCTGCCGCCGCCGCCGGGGCACCGGCGGTGGAGTACGTCCCGCGCCGGCGCGAACTCGCGGCCGGTCTCGCCCGGTGGGCGCAGCCGGGCGATTTGATACTGCTGCTGGGGGCCGGCGACATCACCGCCGTCGCCGATGAGCTCGCGGAGCGACTCGGAGTCATGACGTGATGACGATCGGGGACCGGATGGCCCGCGATGTCCTGCTGTCCGACGAGACCACGTATCGATGTGGGGGGCCGGCCCGGTTCTTCTTCGAGGCTCGTTCGGTGGAGGACGTCGTGGCGGCGCACCGCTTTGCCGGGGACAACGGGCTCGAGGTCCTCGTCCTCGGCCGCGGCAGCAACCTCGTGGTGGCCGACGCAGGCTTCGCGGGAGTCGTCGTCCGCCTTGGTGGGGACCTCGCCGGCATCGACCTGCTCGACGACGGGCTCGTCGACGCCGGTGCCGCCGTTCCGCTGCCGGTACTGGCGCGGACGGCCGTCAGGGCGGGGCGGGGCGGTCTGGAGTTCTATGTGGGGATTCCGGGATCGGTCGGGGGCGCGGTCCGCATGAACGCGGGCTGTTTCGGAAGCGAGACGGGAGATGTGGTCGTGAGCGCTCGTGTCCTCCGCGGCGAAGAAGCGGTGACCGTCGGCAGCGCCGAACTGGGTTTCTCGTACCGGCACTCGGCGCTCGCACCGGCGGACGTGGTGCTCCACGCCCGCTTCGCGACGACGCCGATCGACCCCGCAGACGGCGAACGGGCGATGCGCGAGGTCACGCGCTGGCGTCGCGACCATCAACCGGGAGGAACGTTCAATGCGGGCAGCGTTTTCAAAAACCCACCCGGCGACGCAGCGGGCCGGATCATCGACGAACTCGGCTTGAAGGGGTTTCGGGTCGGCGGTGCGGCCGTCTCCGACAGGCACGCCAATTTCTTCGTAGCGGATCCGGGCGCCGCGGCTCAGGACATCTACGACCTGGTGTGGGCGGTGCGGCGCCGGGTCGGCGAGGCGACCGGAGTGTGGCTCGAACCGGAGATCCGATTCGCCGGATCTTTCCGTCGATCGGGCGACGAGGAGGCGGGGCCGTGAGCGTCACCGTCGACCCGAGATTCGCCGCCCGCCGCCAGTCGGTACGGGAGCAGGGAGCCCGCCGCAGGCTGCGCTGGGTGGTGCTGACCCTCGGCGTGTTGCTGGGCGGCGCCGGCATCGTCTGGCTATTGCAGTCTCCGCTCCTGGACGTCGATCGCGTTCACATCGACGGCGGGCGCCACGCAGATGTCGCCGGGATCCTCGCCGGCATCGGGATCAGGCCGGAGCAGCCGATGGTGGCCATTCGAACCGGCGATGCCGAACGTGTCCTGGAGGCGAGCCCGTGGATCAAGTCGGCCGACGTCGACGTCAACTGGCCTTCGACGATCCGCGTGCGGGTCGTCGAACACCGGCCGGTGGCATGGGTGGGTGGCGAGGGAGGCTGGGCGTTGACCGCATCCGACGGAGCCGTCGTCGCCCGCGCTGAGCACCCGACACCCGGCGAAGCCTCGATCGCTCTGCCCGTTGCCGCCGAGCCCGGCGGCCGTGTCGACGATGCGCTCGTGCTTGGAGCCCTCGAATTCATTGCCGCCCTTCCCGCCGACCTGGCGGTAGGGGTAGAGGTGACGGAGGGGAGCCGGGGTCTCGTGGCGCAGGTAGCAGGCCACCAGGTCCGGCTCGGCGGTGCGGACCGGCCCCGTGACAAAGCCGTCGTCAGCGCCGGGCTGATCGCCGATGGTCTCCCGCCGGGATCCTCGCTGGACGTGAGTGCTCCCAACCGCCCCGCCGTCATCGAACCGACCCCGGATGGCGCTACCGATGCCGGCGGCGGCGACCCTGACCCTCAAGTAGAGGGTGAGAGCTCCTCTGGATGAGGCGTCTCATCCAGGGCTAAGCTTTCGCTTCAGGTCGAAGGCTTCCCCCGGCATCGTGCAACCCACGACGGCCGCCTCCGGCAGCCCGAGACTGCGATCCGGTAGGAAAGGCAGCACGAGATGAGCGAACAACGATCCCCCCAGAACTATCTCGCGGTCATCAAAGTCGTAGGTGTCGGCGGCGGCGGCGTCAATGCGGTCAACCGCATGATCGAGTCCGGTCTTCGCGGTGTCGAGTTCGTCGCCATCAACACGGATGCCCAGGCCCTGCTGATGTCGGACGCCGACGTCAAGCTCGACATCGGGCGTGAGACGACCCGCGGCCTCGGTGCCGGCGCCGATCCCGACATCGGACGCGACGCCGCCGAAGCGCATCGCGAGGAGATCGAGGACGCTCTCAAAGGCGCCGACATGGTGTTCATCACCGCCGGTGAAGGCGGCGGCACCGGCACCGGCGGAGCTCCCATCGTCGCCGAGACCGCACGCGCCCTCGGGGCGTTGACCGTCGGCGTCGTCACCCGACCGTTCGGATTCGAAGGCCGGCGGCGCAGCGTCCAGGCCGAACAGGGCATCCAGGCGCTGAAGGAGGCCGTCGACACGCTGATCATCATTCCCAACGAGCGGCTGCTGGAAGTCGCCGACCCCAAGACGACCGTCGTCGATGCCTTCCGGATGGCCGACGAGGTGTTGACCAACGGGGTGTCGGGCATTACCGATCTGATCACGACCCCCGGACTCATCAATGTCGATTTCGCCGATGTCAAGACCATCATGCGCGATGCCGGCTCCGCCGTCATGGGAATCGGCCGCGGCCAAGGCGAGGGACGCGGCCGTCAGGCCGCCGACAAAGCTATCGCCAGCCCACTGCTGGAGACGTCCATGGACGGAGCTCGCGGCGTATTGCTCTCCGTCGCCGGACCGTCCGATATGACGCTCCTCGAGGTCAGCGAGGCGGCCGGAGTCATTGCGGAGCACTGCGACACCGACGCCAATGTCATATTCGGTGCCATCGTGGACGACGATCTCGACGACGAGCTGCGGGTAACGGTCATCGCCGCCGGATTCGACCAGCCGCGATCGATCCGCCGCAGCTTCGTTGCGCCGGCGCTGAAGGAAGCGCCGGCAGCGCTCGATGACGACGATGAGGGAATGGACATTCCGGACTTCGTCCAGGGATGATCCACCCGCCGGGATTCCGCGGCGCCGTGTTCGGTACCGCCGCCGACGGCGACCCGCGTCGAGATGCGGCGGCGCGGCGGAGATGGTCCGCCACGATCGGTCTCCCCGAGGATTGGGCGTGGGCCCGTCAGGTCCACGGTCGCACCGTCAGCTGGGCGAGTCGACCGGGATCGGTGGGTGAGGCCGACGCTATCTGCACCGAAACGTCGGACATTCCGGTCGTCATCGCCACCGCGGACTGTGTGCCCGTGATCCTCGAGTCAGACCACGCCGCCGCCGTCGTCCACACCGGCTGGCGTGGCGCA